>CAJMHW010000072.1 GCA_905213325.1 Collinsella aerofaciens | reverse complement strand
TGCGAACCTCCAGTCCGGACCGCTTCACGGTCCAACTTTCTGTCCGCACCCCCTTTTGCGGCTTTAGCTACATAAACAGTCCCTATTTCACCGCAACTTAGGTGGGGTTAGCGGGTGGGGTGCCAGACGTGGAGGGCGCCGGCGAGGATGTCGACCTCGATGCGCGAGGCGACAACGGGCTCGCCGTCGGCCTGAATGGGGTAGTCGGGCTCCTCAAAGGTGAGCTCGGCATGGCGGCAGCGGCGCATGCGAACCGGCGGCAACTTGGTATGGTGGCCGTCCTTGGCCGAAAGAAACATAGGCAGGGCAACCGCGCGAGGGACGGGGCCGCAGGCGTAGCAGACGTCGAGTATGCCGTCACAGGGGTCGGCGTCGGGACAGATGCGATAGCCCGAGCCATAGGTAGGACCCAGCTGAATCGCCATGATGATCGCCCTTACGCGCTCGGCGGGCGCCCCGTCAAAGCTGACTGTCATGGGGTAATTGCGATAGCGTAGGCCAAACTGCTCAAGTCCCGAAAGAGTGTAGAGCGGCGCGCCGGTGAGGCTCGTCTTTTTGCGTAGCTCGGTGGTGCCAAGGCCGATGGCGGCATCGATGCCGACCGAAAGCGTCTGGTCGTAGTACTCAACGGTAGCCTCGCCGCTGCCGCTTGTGGGGTTCCATAAGCGAATGCGCCCGATGTCCTGACGCTGCAGCTCGCAGGTGAGCAGCGCGCCAAAATCCTTACCGGAGAAATCGTCGATGCCGAGCGTTTGGGCAAAATCGTTGCCGGAGCCCACGGGTAGGATGGCAAGAGCGGGGCGGGTGTCCTCCTCTTGCGTCATAAGCCCGTTGACGACCTCGTGAATCACGCCGTCGCCGCCAAGGGCGATAACGGTGCGATAGCCCTGAGCCTGTGCGGCCAGCTCCTTGGCGTGTCCCATGCGCTCGGTCAGCATCAGGTCAAACTGGGATGCGCGCGCGGTCATATCCAAAAAGCGTTGCAGGCGCTCGGCAACTTCGCGCGCCGCACCCGACTGGGCGGCTGGGTTGGCGATGATGAGCGTGAGGCCAAAATCAGTTGCGTGCATGGGGCGACTCCCGGCGTATGACGTGACGGTGCGGTCGCGCTCAGGTCGAATTGCCCCCGATTGTGGCTGCACGTCGAATACTTACGTCTACTCTATCAGGTCGTTGTGGCGCTCGATAGCATCCGCTACCGTACCGCCCTCATCCACAATAAGCGAACGGCGCTTGGGCGAGATGATGCGCTGGGCGGGGTACACGCCGCGGTGTCCGGCGGTTAGGTAGCTGATAAAGGCCACGATGACAAAGAACCCGGCTGCCGTGCCGTGGAACAGGTCGATGGCCATCATACAGGTGGTGATAGGCACGTTAAGGCCGGCGCAGAACACGCCGAGCATGCCCAGCGCTGCTAGAAAGCTGGGATCGATTCCGACGAGGCAACCGATCCAGCCGCCGAGCGCCGCACCGATACCAAACAGGGGCGTGACCTCGCCGCCTTGGAAGCCGGCGCCCAGGGTGAGCGCTGTGACGACCAACTTGATGACTGCGTCCGCCAGGGTGGTGTTGCCGGCAAATCCGGCGCCGGAAAGCCACGTGGAAAGGCCGGCGTAGTCCCAGGCGTCGAGGAGGGCATAGGCGGCCAAAACCACGAGTGCACCTATGAGTGCGCGAATAAGATAATTGGTGATAAAGCGACCGTACAGGCTCTTGACGGTTCGAACGGGGGTGCGGACGATTTCTTGGACCGCGCCTAGGCGTATCCAAGCTTCCTGCGG
>CAJMHW010000071.1 GCA_905213325.1 Collinsella aerofaciens | reverse complement strand
CCGGCCGCCTTTGGCGCGCCCGCAACGACGCCCCGACCCGCGGCGGCCATCATGCAGTACACCGGCATGAGCGAACTGACGGGTGCCGACCCCGCGACCTACGCCTGCGTGGGTGATCGCGACGGCATCGCGAGCTGGCGCACCATGCAGGCGCGTCTCGAAGCGCTCTCAGCAACGGGCGTGCCCACGGAGTTTCATGTTTACGAAGGCCTGAGCCACGGCTTTGGCCTGGGTGTCGACACCGTGGCAGAGGGCTGGATCGACGATGCCCTCGCGTTTTGGAAGGCGCAGCGATGAGGATGGCAAGACGTACACACCCCACGGTTATAAGCTGCCTACGAGCAGGAAGTTCTCGCCGGATCTTCTCACGCCTATGGTAAAGGCGGTATCAGACAATACGTAAGGAGTGAGACGTATGATTCTCTTCATCAACGGAAGCCCCAACAAGGATGGCAACACGGCGCGCCTGGCGCGCGAGTTCATCGGTGATCGCCCGTACGAGCAGCTGAATCTTGCCGAGCACAAGGTCTACGGCTACGGCCAGAGCTACGGCGACGATGACTTCGAGGACGTGCTCGCGCGCATCGAGGCGGCGGACACCCTGGTCGTGGGGTCGCCCGTCTACTGGCACAACCTCTCCGGCATGCTGCGCAACCTGCTCGACCGCTTCTACGGTCCGGTGCGCGAGGGCAGTATGAGCGGCAAGACGCTCTATTTCGTGTTCCAAGGTGGCGCGCCCACGCGCGAGATGCTCGATTGGGGCGAGTACACCATGAAGCGCTTCGCCGCGCTCTACGGCATGACCTACGGCGGCATGGTCGACAACACGCACGAGGCAAGGGCGCTCTCGAAGAAGCTCGCGCAGTCCCGACTTGCGTAACCCAGTTCGGCGGCGGTGGGCCCGTGAAGACGGAGGCCCACCGCCCCTTTTCGTTCGCCTAGCGTATGATCGGACGGGCGCTGCGGACGACTACCCGCATGAGCAGGGCACCCAGAAGTGCGAAAAGCCATCCCATGATGTCCTCGTCATGGGCAAAGAGGTAGCCGCCCGCCCCGTGCTGGCCCGCGTCCGCAGCAAAGTCCCACTCGGTGAAGTAGCTCGTGGGCTTGACATCGAGCACGACCAGCTCGCTGACGCGCTCCTCGGAAAGCCTGTGAGCTCGATAGGCGGCGCGAATCTCCTCGTACGCCTCGCGCGCGGGCCCGGAGCCGTAATAGTCGTCGTTCTCGCCGATAGCCATATACACGGGAACCTCGGCTGCGGTGAGCGTCTCGATGTCGCCGTCCCAGCGCGAGATGGTGTGAAGCGCGCGGCGGTAGAGCTCGGGGCGCGTTCCCAAGACGATGGAGATGGTCTCGCCGCCGCCCGAGCATCCGCTCAGGTACACGTGGTCTGTATCGATGCTGTAGGCGCCGAGCAACCATTCGGTGAGCTCCACCACGTCTGACGCCGATTGCTCGCCCCAGTCGTCGAGCTGGGGCGAGGCCACGATCATGTCGGCGATGTAGTTGTTCGCCACGAAGGGGTAGTCCTCCCGAAGATTCGCCCCCACGCCCTGGAAGTAGAGCCCCTCCCAGCCGGGGCAGGCCACGTAGGGCGCATAGGGCGCGGACCCGTCGTAGGAGTCTGGCACGTGGAGCGAGAAGTGCAGCGTCCTGCCCGATGGCGTCTGCAAGGCGTCGTCAACGACGAAGCCGCGGTCTGTCTGCGACCCCTCCGTGAGGACGTAGCCGCCAAACTCACGGGCATCCGCGCAGCCGACCAGGCCTCTCCCCGAGTACCAGCCCGCCCGCAGCGAGCGCGGCAGACTCGATAAAGGACCTGCGTGAAAGATGGCTCACGTGCATAGTTTTTCTTTCTGAATGAATCAAGCCGAAACCGCAGGCTTTCGGCATGGCGAGAAGCGCATCAGCGGCCGCTGTTGGCCTCTTGCAGCTCGGCAAGGGCCACGTGTTCGTTGCGGAAGCGCGCCGCGGGGTTCTTGTCGCCCGCCGCGCAGGTGATGGCGTGCGCGGGGCAGGCGTGCATGCAAGCGAGGCAGGCGTTGCAGCCAAAGCCCGCCTGCGCGTTACGGACAGCCTTGCCGCCCTCGAGAGCGATGCAGCCAGCCGGGCACACCTTTGCGCACGCCCCGCATCCCATGCACTTCTTGGAATCAACGGTCAGGAATCCGCCCAGCGCCGCCGGCTCGAAGCGCAAGCCCCGGCT
>CAJMHW010000070.1 GCA_905213325.1 Collinsella aerofaciens | reverse complement strand
TCGACACCGCCGAGTTCGCGATCCCCGGCCTTGACGACGAGTTCCGCGTCATCGTGTCTCCGTGGATCCTCTCCTCGCTGATCACCGATCGCCTTGCCGCTTACTACGAGACGGTCACCAAGCACAACCTCAACTACCGTCGCTACTATCACCAGTTCGACTACTAAGAGCAAATAACGTTTGTGTAATCGGGCCTCGCTCCTATATGGAACGGGGCCTCGCTTGGGTTGGAGAGTAATTATGAGCTATCCCCAGCTTGCCGTCATGAATATCAGCCATCGTTATTTTGACCTTGAGGAGTTCTTTTCTTCGGCGTCGGCTTCGGGCTACACGTGTTGCGAGCTTTGGACCGGGGCGATGCATCTGTATGTCGATTGCCATGGATACGATTCGCTCGAGCAGGTGCGGGAGCTATCACAGCGGTATGGGGTTCGGATTGTGGGGCTTTGTCCCGAACAGAACAATCCCAAGCCGTGGAATATCGCGGCGCGCGGGAATGAGGCGCGCACTCGCACGCTCGCGTACTTTAAGAACGTTGTGGATATCGCGGCGGAACTTGGAGCCGAGCAGGTCATGGTCTCGAGCGGCTGGGCATTTTTGAACGAGCCGATCGAGGACGCGTGGGGTCGCAGCGCCTCGATGCTGCGTGTGATTGCCGAGCATGCGGGAGAGCGCGGCGTGCGACTGGTGCTCGAGGCCCTACAGCCGGTTGAGTCGATGATCGTGAACTCGGCGGCCGATACGAAGCGCATGATCGAGGCAGTTGATCATCCGGCACTTAAGGCGTGTCTGGATTTGGGCGCTATGGCGGTGGCGGGGGATACCATCGACGATTATTTTGATCTGCTTGGCGATGATGTCGCCCACGTGCATTTTGTCGATGTTGCGGCAGATGGCACGACGCATCTTGCCTGGGGTGACGGCGACCGCGATATGCGCGCCGACCTGGATAGGCTGGTGGCGCGCGGCTATCGCGGAGTTGTTTCGGCCGAGACCTATGATTGGCGCTATTTCGCCAATCCCGCGGCAGCCGACGCTCAGGTTATGGCGGAGTACCGACGCGCGATTGGCGCCTAAGTGGGACAGGGCGCCGAGTTGGCGTTTGACGCTTTTTGAGAAACGGGACGTGCTTTCCGCTTGAGGCTTCTGGCGGAAAGCACGTCCCAGAACAGGCGCTCAGAATGGGACACACTTTCCGCTGAGGACCTCAACCGGAAACCGCATCCCAGTTTTTGGCTGGCGGGCGGGACGCGCTTTCCCCTATGTTTCCAAATGAATACGCTGTGAGCCGAGGAAGACGATTCTCCCCGCAAACACTCTAGTATGCTAAAGTACCCAGAAGATCGGCGGAGCTATGCCGGTCTTCTGTTCTATATGAAACACAGCATGAGGAGGCTCATCAGATGACGGCCACACCGTGGGGATTCCGGGACATATTGCCCGAGGAGGCTCAGGCGCGCGAGGAGATTGCGCTGACGGTGAAGGGCTGCTTCAGGGAGCATCATTACCTTCCGGTCGAGACGCCGCTACTCGAGGACAAGGGTTCGCTCGAGGAAGGCGGCCGTATTGCGGACACGCCGTTTAAGCTCTTTGATGACGACGGTCGCCTGCTGGTGGTCCGTCCCGACAACACGCTGCCGATCGTGCGCTTGGTTTCGACCCGCATGCACGCGGCCGATCTGCCGCTGCGTCTGCGCTACGAGGCGCCGGTGGTCCGCGAGTGCCAGCGCAATGCCGGTGGCTCGCGTCAGTTTACGCAGTTGGGTTTTGAGCTCATCGGTGCGGGAGATACCGCGGGCGATGTTGAGATTGTCTCGCTCGTTGCCGAGGCCGTACGCGAGCTGGCACTTCCCGGTGCACACATTATCGCAGGCAGCGTGCGTCCGTTTAAGGAATTGCTCGCGGTATGCGAGGATCGTGAGCTGGCTGCCGAGGCTCTGCGCTGCGTGCATGCCAACGACTTTGTGGGCCTCGATGCCCGCGTGGCAGCAAGCGTCGAGTCCGATGCCGTCAAGGCCGCCATTAGCGAGCTGCCGCGCCTGCACGGTGGTGCCGAGGTGCTCGACCGTGTGGATGCGCTACTGGCGGCTGCCGGTATCGCTGCGCCGCTCACGCGCGAACTGCGTGCCCTGGTTGAGGGCCTGGCACCCGAGGACGCCCAGGTGCTGTCGTTCGACTTCTCTATCATGAACTCTTTCGATTACTACACGGGCCTGGTCTTTAAGGCTTATGCCGGCGGACTGCCCGATCCGGTCGGTTCGGGCGGACGCTATGACTCCATCTTTACCGGCGCATTTGGCGACGGTATCGAGGTGCCGGCGGCGGGCTTCGCCTTTTCGCTCGAGCGCCTGGAGGCCGCGCGCACCTCGGCCGAGGATGCCGCTTCCGACGGCGATCACGCCGCGGG
>CAJMHW010000069.1 GCA_905213325.1 Collinsella aerofaciens | reverse complement strand
CGAAGAGCGTTGCTGCCTAGGCTAGCCCCTTGTCACACAAACTACCGAAGCCTCCTTTATTACCGTTGTGACCGGCCGCCCAGATTTCCCAGCGTCCGCTGGTGTCGGGATCGACGACGACCTTTCCGCTCATTGTCGGTCCGTCCATTCCGATGCTGGACCTGGCGTTGGCCTCGGGCAGCATGGCAAATGCTGCAGCCGGCAACACAAGCACTACGGCAAGTATCACCGCCAAGAGACCCCTCGTGTACTTACTCATCGCGTCTCCCTTCTCGCGGTCTCAGACCTTGCATCAGCCTAAAGTTACGGAATGAGACACAATTAGGGCAGGTGACACATGTTCCAGATTCGGTTTTGGGCGTGAGACAAATGTCTCACCAAAGTTGAGACACGGCGTTTTCGCAGGAAAACGGGTGCGACTCGGAGCCATCAGGCAAAAATAACCCACTTTCCTCCGTCCTTGGGGGATCAGGGGCTGTTACGGATATGGTGACATTTAAAAAGTATGCGGGATTACGGGGCTAAAGCCGAGGCCCTCATCCATACCCCCAATTATTGAAAAACGGCAAGCAATCTACCTGCGGTTTTGTTTTTGCGGTTTTCAGTATGGTCGGAGGTTCTCCATCCAGCCCCGTAATCCGGCATAGTTTTGTTCGCGGCGGCACAACCGCGCGCTTAAGCGCGGGGCCGGTGGGGCATTTTTGCCCCACCGGCCCCTATTCCAGCTCTGTTCCAGCGCTATTCCGGCTTGGTTTCTACCGTGGGAGTCTTGTCCGCTGCGACTGGGATGCGAGCGGTGTCCATAGTCAGGCAGTGTTTAGGACAGCTTTCGATGCACTCGCCGCACACCACGCAAGCATACGGGTCAATCGACCACGTTCCGCCCTTGCGATCGACCGCGAGCGCGCCCGCCGGGCAACGGCGCGCGCACATCCCGCAGCAGATGCACACGTCCATATCGTTGACGATATGCCCGCGCAGGCGCTCGGGCGCTGCGAGCTTTTCCTGCGGATAGCACACCGTGACCGGCTGCTTGACCAAAGAGCCCAAGGCCGTCTTGGCAAATGTCAGCAAACTCATGCCGTGCCTACCTTTCCGTGCAGCTAATGCAGGGGTCGATGGTCAGGATAATCATGGGCACGTTGGCAAGGAGCACGCCCTGCAGCGCATGTGTCAGACCCGCCAGGTTCTGCGACGTCGGCGTGCGCACGCGGAAACGGTCCAAGTTCTTGGTGCCGTTGCCGCGCACATAGTAATACGCCTCGCCGCGCGGCTGCTCAATCACAACCTCGCCGCGTGCGCCGTCGGCCGGCGTGAGCTTGGTGCGCCCGCCGATACCGTCGTGCGGAATCTTGCCCACAAGCTCCTTAATGATGTCCATGGCCTGCGTGACCTCGGCACAGCGCACCTGGCAGCGGGCATAGCAGTCGCCATCGGTGGCGACGATGGGCTCAAACGCAGCCAGGTCCGCATAGGCACCATCGCCAAACATGCGCACGTCGTAGTCCACGCCCGAGGCGCGACCGAACGGGCCGACCATCGAAAGCTCCAGCGCGTCCTTCTTGCTGATCACGCCCACTCCATGCAGGCGCTCGCCGCAGCTGTCGTCGTCCAAAAACGTATGCACCAGGGCCTCGTAGTCAGGACGCATGGCATCGAGCGTCTGGACAATGCCCGCCAGTTCGGAATCCTCGATATCGTGCTTAAGGCCGCCGATCTCGTTAATCGACAGGATCACGCGACCGCCGCACGTGCTCTCAAAGATCTTGAGAATCTGCTCGCGCAGCGTCCATGAACGGTAGAACAGCGCCTCAAAGCCAAAGGCATCGGCGAGCAGGCCCAGCCACAGCAGATGCGAGTGGATGCGCGAAAGCTCATGCAAGATGGTGCGGATATACTGCACGCGACCGGGCACCTCGATGTCGAGCATGCGCTCGCAGGCGCTGGCATAGCCGCAGCTGTGACCCACGGCGCAAATACCGCAGATGCGCTCGGCGATGTAGCCAAACTGGTGCATATCACGCTTTTCGGTGAGCTTCTCGAGTCCGCGGTGCACAAAGCCGATCTGCGGAATTGCCTCGATGACGCGGTCGTCCTCGATCACCAGGTCCAGATGAAGCGGCTCGGGCAGCACCGGGTGCTGCGGGCCAAACGGAATAACGGAGCGATGTGCCATGGGCCTTACGCCTCCTTTTTCTGCTTGTCGCGGGCGGCCTTGGCGGCAAGCGCCGCGCGGACCTTGGCCGCTTTCTCGGGATCCATGGCGGCGAGCTTTGCCTCCATCTCGGCGGCCTTGAGCGCGGCCTTCGCAGCAGCCTCATCGTGCTGAGCATCGGAGCCGGCAGCCGCAGCGGGCTGAGCAGCGACCAATTCGTTTCCAAAATCCTTCTAAGGCATCTGTACCCTTTCCGTCCCCGA
>CAJMHW010000068.1 GCA_905213325.1 Collinsella aerofaciens | reverse complement strand
AAAGAAGCTGCGCCGCGGGGGAGGCGACCCCAATGGCTTTCTCATATCGTCTTTTTCATGCATTTGAATAGAGCGGGCGATTCTCTTGGGGCCGTCTGCATGGCGTGCGACCAGCGCATGGTATTGCGCCCCGCTTTCATGTCCGCACGAGCGCCTATCCTTACGGCAATGTAGCCGCTTATGTAACGAGCGGCATTTGACGGAGAGAGGCCATAACCGTGTCAGCTGAAAAGACGCCGTGTATCTCGGCTATCGATACGACGAACTTTGCGCGCCAGATCGTGCTGGACTTTGAGTTTGCGCCGGTGCCAAAGCAGCGCCAGCGCCGCGGGCTATGTAACGAGATTATCGAGGTCGGCGCTGTTAAGCTCGATTACCACGGCAACGTGATGGGCGAGTTCTCGCAGTTTGTGCAGACGGAATATGCCGAAGGCGTTGCGTATCCCGTCCGCGAGCTCACGGGGATATCGGCCGTGGATACCGCCATGGCTGATCCTCTCTACGTGGTGATGAAAAGGCTCAACGATTGGATCGGTCGCTACTCCGCCCAGGTGGTCTGCTGGAGCGGGGCGGACCGGCGACAGCTTTTGACCGAGTGCCAGGCAAAGCACATCGACCTTGCCGCTTTTCCTACGGACTGGGCCAATCTGCAGGCGTTTTACACCTCGATCATGGACGTGGGCAGCCGCGGGCGCGTCTCGTTGGGCGACGCAGCAGCGTGGTTTGGCATCGATTTCGATGAGACGACGGGCCACGCCCATAGTGCCTTGGCCGATGCGCGCGTGACCGCCAAGCTGCTCAAGCAGATGATGGACGGGGAATACCGCGTGAGCCCGCGCGCCCGGGAAGTCCGCCAGCGGTGGAGGATGGGCGAGCGAGCCCAGACGCGCCTTTCCAGCAAGTGCCCCGAGCTGGGTGACCTGCTGCTGAAGCTGAAGGCGGAGGGGAGGTAGGGGCGTTAGCTGTCTGCATGGCGCATGCCTGTCGCGTATCGCTACTCTTCCTGCTGCTTGACAGGCAAGATGTAGACGTTCTCGGCGTCCACGGCGATCTGCGTGGGGCGGTTGTAGAGGGTATCGATCTCCTTTACGCTCTGCTTGAACGGCGCGACGTCGGGCGTCTTTGCCTGATGGAGCTTCTCGAGGAGTTTCTCGGATTGCCTGTCGTTGAACTCTCCGATGTTCTTTCCTGCGCCTTCGAGCGTCTCGTCGATGAGTGTATGGTCGCCCACGGGGGTCTTTGCGATGGCGCGACCGAGCAATTTGCCCGCGGACGCGATGCCGCCCAGCAGTGCCGCATCGACGGTGTCGGCAGTTTCCGCCTCGAGGGCGTCGTAACACTCGGTGTAGAGTTCGCGGTACGCGAGTGAGTCCGCTTCGATCTTTGCGACGGCGTCCGCGAGCTTTGCGGGCTCGAAGTTCTGAGCGAGCATGGGCTCGAGGAACAGCGAGAACGCGTGGATGTAGGTGGCGAGCTGGCAATCTTTGAGGTAGTCGAGAACCTTGTCGAGGCGCTTTTCCATGCCGTCTCGCACCTCGACGAGTCCTTTCTTTTTCAGATTCGACTGCGCCAGTGAGCGGAAGTGCTCTATGTCCTGCTCGGATGCATGTTTGATGTCGAGCACCTTCATATGGGCGCTGGTCATTTCGATAGCGTTGTTGTAGTAGAGACCGTAGCTGTTGAGGATGTCTGCAAGTGTCTTGAGGTTGCCGCGCATGTTGGCCTTGTCGCGCTGGCGCATGTAGTCGAACATTTCGTCGACGGACTCCTGGATGGAGTCGAGCTTTTGGTTTATCTGCGCGATTGCGGCTGCCATGAACAGCGACGTCGGGTCGTAGGGCACTTGCGTGACACTTGTGGCGATGTCACCATCGACAACGTGGAAGCGAGCCTGCCCAAAGCCATTGGCCGCATCGCGGTAGGATCCCATGAGGCCGCTGCCGTCCTTGAACGATTGGAGTATCGACGGGTCAAGCGGATTGCCAAACTTGTCGGTTGGCTGGAGCAGCATAGGCACGCTCACCGTATTGGTGACGGTGCGGAACGTCGAGGGGAGTGAGGCGAGCGCTATGCCGAGCTGGGGGACTCGTTCGAGCGGCAGCTTGATGGCGCCGGAGACGTCCACCCGCTCTTGGGTGAGCGCGAGGTGGATTTTGGTGGATGTGAACTGTTTTGCCATGAGTTCCTCTCGGCTGCCGTCCGTCGAGGGTTTGATCTCGTTGTCTGCCATAGCGTGCTCCCTGCTTACGTTAAT
This sequence comes from Collinsella aerofaciens, assembly GCA_905213325.1. GTDB lineage: Bacteria > Actinomycetota > Coriobacteriia > Coriobacteriales > Coriobacteriaceae > Collinsella > Collinsella aerofaciens_AG. The sequence goes on along the minus strand of CAJMHW010000068.1, from coordinate 274 downwards.
AGTCGCGGGCATTATCTCACCTCGGTCAAGCGCCCGATTCAACTGACGGCTAAATCGTTATGAGGATGCGGCTCGGCTGCCGCCGGCGTCGAGGGTGGTCCGTTCTGTTGCCATCCCTAGTCGTGGCTGGCTGTGCGTGTGTGGTCGGCGGAAATGACTTTTCTGAACTATTCGCTTCGCTAGGGTTGGCGCGCCCGCCGCACTTCAATAGAATTAATCTGGCTCTTCGGTGGTTTCTGTGGGAGAGATTCCGGCATAGGCCCAGCTCAGCGGG
>CAJMHW010000067.1 GCA_905213325.1 Collinsella aerofaciens | reverse complement strand
TCAACTTCAAGGGCGCGACCAGAAGGTCAGCGCCCTTTCGTTTCACGTCACCTTGCCTCAAATGCGACCCGCTCGCTGTCCGTCCTCTGCCTGCGGCGTTGTCTTGCTCCGGATGCGGCAGTTAGGGACGTTCCTTTTCTGCCGGCAGCTTGGGACACTCCTTGTAGTCATTGGGGACGTTCTTAAACGACTACATAGAACAAGAGTGGATGATCTCCCGGTTTGAGCCTGCATTCAAGCTCAAAGCGGGAGATCATCCACTCTCGTTTCGTTTGTTGATTTCGATGCCTACATTTGTAGGAACAGTTCGTGGAGGCGGGTGTCTTCGTCGAGTTCGGGGTGGAAGGTTACGCTGAGCTGGTTGCCCTGGCGCGCGGCGACGATACGGCCGTCGACTTTCGCTAAGGCCTTTGCGTCGCCGTGGACCTCGACGATGCGGGGCGCGCGGATAAACGTCAGCGGCACTTCACCGTCGATGCCAGCTACCTGCCCCTTGGTTCGAAAACTGCCGAGCTGCCTGCCGTAGGCATTGCGCTCAACGAGCACATCCATGGTTGCCAGGCGCGGCGTGCCCTTATCGTCATGGGCGGCAAGGTCGTGAGCCAGCAGAATCAGGCCGGCGCAGGTGCCCAGGACGGGCATGCCTTCAACAATGCGGGTGCGAAGCTCCTCGAGCATGCCCAACTCATCAAGCAGCTTCCCTTGAACGGTAGACTCGCCGCCGGGAAGTACCAGACGGTCAAAGTCCTGCTTCAAATCAGCCGCCTGCCTCAGCTCAATACAGCGCGCGCCCAGCTCGGATAGTCTTGCCTCGTGCTCGGCAAATGCGCCTTGGACCGCCAGCACGGCGACCGTTTGGTCTGCATAATCGCTCATGTGCGATCCTTTCTGCTGGACTAGCGCCCGCGCTCTTCCATGATAATCTCGATCTTGTCGGCGTTGATGCCCACCATGGCCTCGCCCAGGTCCTCTGAAAGCTCGGCAATGAGCTTGGCATCGGTGAAGTTTGCCACGGCCTTGACGATGGCGGCTGCGCGCTTGGCGGGGTCGCCGCTCTTAAAGATGCCCGAGCCGACAAAGACGCCTTCGGCGCCCAGCTGCATCATCAGCGCGGCGTCGGCGGGGGTCGCTACGCCGCCGGCGGCAAAGTTCACGACGGGAAGCTTACCCGTGGCATGGACCTCGCGCACCAGCTCGACCGGAACCTGCAGTTGCTTGGCTGCCTCAAAGAGCTCGTCGTTGCGCAGGGCAACAACGTCACGGATCTGCTTTTGGATCTTGCGCATGTGACGCACGGCCTGAACGACGTCGCCCGTACCCGGCTCACCCTTGGTGCGAATCATCGTGGCGCCTTCGGCAACACGGCGCAGCGCCTCGCCCAGATCACGGGCGCCGCAGACAAACGGCACGTCAAACTGGGTCTTGTCGATGTGATAGACGTCATCGGCAGGGGAGAGAACCTCGGACTCATCGATGTAGTCGATCTCGATGGCCTGCAGGACCTGCGCCTCGACGATGTGACCGATGCGGCACTTGGCCATGACGGGGATGGAGACGGCCTCTTGGATGCCCTTGATCATCTTGGGGTCGCTCATGCGCGAGACGCCGCCTGCGGCGCGGATGTCGGCCGGGATGCGCTCGAGTGCCATGACGGCGCAGGCGCCTGCCTCCTCGGCGATACGTGCCTGCTCGGGCGTGGTGACGTCCATGATGACGCCGCCCTTGAGCATCTGCGCGAGTTCGCGATTGAGTTTGACGCGATCGGCCTTGCTGGTCTGTTCTGCCATGGTTGCTCCCTTGGTTGGCATGTGCATTGCTTGACGGAACATCCTATCGGGGAGCTGGGTATGGCAAAATACTCAGTTTTCGAGATAATAATAAGGTCAGCCTAATACCAGATTGAACAGCTCGATAAGGTCAGGTGGCAAACTCATGCTTGACTACAATTTGGAAAAACGCGGCGAAGCATCGCTCTATGAGTATGTTTACCAGCAAATTCGAGATGATATCGTAGCTGGACGCATTGTGGCGGGGGAGCATTTGCCGTCTAAGCGCGCCTTTGCCAGTCATCTGGGAATCAGCGTCATTACCATCGAGAATGCATATAGCCAGTTACTCGCTGAGGGCTATATTTGCTCAATGCCGCGTCGTGGCTACTACGCTTGCGAGCTTCCGGATGCACCGGTTTTGGCTTCGGCTGCGGAGGGCATCGACCGAGATGCCGTCTCTGTGGACCCCAGCGCGCATGATGTCCGCGGGCGGGTCGAGCAATTCGATGCGCTTTCTCCTTCCGCTTTGGAGGCGGCGCGGCTTTGGCAAAGCGCACTGCGGGCGACGCTGGCATCCGAAGACGAGCGCGAGATCTTTTCGCCCGCACCGGCACAGGGCACCGTTCGGCTACGATGCGCAATTGCTCATCATCTGCGCGGGACGAGGGGTATGAATGTCGACCCCAATAACATTGTTATCGGCGCGGGCGCTCAGCTGCTCGATACCATGTTGGTTCAGTTGCTTGGCGCTGACAAGGTGTATGCCGTTGAGGACCCGGGCTATTTACGTCTGACGCGCATTTATCAGGCTATGGGCTGCAAAGTTCGACATATCCCGTTGGATGATGAGGGGGTGGACTTGAGCGCTCTGCAGAAAACCGGGACCGATGTACTTCACCTGATGCCGTCTCACCAATATCCAACCGGCCTTGTGACGAGCATTGCGCGTCGCTATGCGCTTCTGAGCTGGGCCGCCGAGCGACCAGGTCGGTATCTCATCGAAGATGACTTTGATTGTGAGTTTCGCCTTGCCGGGAAGCCGATTCCCGCGCTCGCGTCGATCGATGCCGCCCGGTCGGTTATATACACCAACACGTTTTCGAAGAGCCTTTCATCGGCGTTGCGTTTGGCGTACATGGTGTTGCCCGATGAGTTAATGGAGCGGTTTAGGCGCAACCTTGGTTTCTACGCCTCGTCGGTGAGCTCTGTTGATCAGGTCGCTTTGGCGCGTTTGCTGGAATCGGGTGATTACGAGCGACATGTGAACCGCGTGCGCGTTCGTGCTCGCGAGGCGCGTGATGGCCTGATGGCGCTTGTGCGGAAGGTATTTCCGGCAGGAGAGGTCTCGATCGAGCATGCAGACGCGGGCCTTTACAGTATCGTGGTTGCGGAGCGTGGAACGGGCAGAAGCACTTTTGCACGGGCCCTCACGCGCTCGAGCATCCCTTTTATCGATATCGGTGACTGTTTTTGGTGTGCCGATGGCGCATCTGTCCCTGAAAACACAACTCAAATTCTTGTTCAGTATGACGATCTGAGTCCAAAAGTACTAACAACCTTGGAATTGCAGCTAATGGGGGGCACTCTGCAACCTAAGTGAGTAGACTTTTAGCACTTTGGCGACCAGGCAGTTTTGTAGCAAGCTATCTACCTGCGGTTTTGAAAAGCAGGATGACCGGCCTGCTCGGGATGTTCAAAAAAGTCTACTCACTTGCCGCGCAAAGCTTCTACATGAGAAAAAATGGGGTTTTCAACAGGGTTTCGTCCAGCTCTCGGCAAGCTTTTGGCCAGTTGGGGAGGGCTGTTGAAAACTTGTGTTAGCGCCGGGCGATTTTAGCCGCTAATAGTCAAACTATTTTGACCAAT
>CAJMHW010000066.1 GCA_905213325.1 Collinsella aerofaciens | reverse complement strand
AAAGAAGCTGCGCCGCGGGGGAGGCGACCCCAATGGCTTTCTCATATCGTCTTTTAATCACCATGATTATTTTGCTTAAAGCAACAACGTTCCCGCTCGATGTAACCACCGAATCAAAACGTGTACATCAGCCACCAAAATCGACATTTTTCGACATGTTTGGAGGCTGATGTACACGAATGCGAAATCCCCGCCGCCTAAAAGCGCCCTCCACATGTCTGGACTCTCTATGCTTACGCTGGATAGACATCGCCGGAACGGGTATAGTATCGAAAGTTTTGTCGTTAACCAGCGGGGGAGTCCTGTGGGCATCAAAAAGAAGATCAAAAAGGAGCTTATCGGCACTTCCGATTACCCGTCGAATAAGATCTTTACGATCTCCAATTTCATCACCTTTACGCGCCTGATCCTCACCCTGGTATTTCTGTACCTGTTTGTGACGGATAACAACCGCGTCATCGCCATCGTTATCTACGCCGTTGCCGCCTCCACCGACTGGATGGACGGTCAGATCGCCCGCATGACTAAGACGGTCTCGTGGCTCGGCAAGGTCATGGATCCCATTTGTGACCGTGCGCTGCTGTTCACCGGCGTGCTGGGACTGGTAGTTCGCGGAGAGCTGCCCATCTGGGTCTGCGTGCTCATTATTGGCCGCGACATCTATCTGGGCATCGGCACGCTTATCGTGCGCCATTATCACCGTCGCCCCATCGATGTCGTCTTCCCCGGAAAGATTGCCACAGCGCTGCTCATGACCGGCTTCTCGCTCATGCTACTCGGGTTCCCCGTTATTGACGGCCTGCATCTTTTGCCTTCAGCCCTTACGGCCTTCCCAGGCCTCAACGGAAGCTCGGTGCCCCTCGGCATCTTCTTTGTGTACGGCGGCGTGATCTTCTCCATGCTCACGGCTGTCATCTACTCCATTAAGGGCGGAGCGGCCATTAAACAGGCTCTCATGCATCCCGAAGACGAGGACATCGACTTTCTGAACCCTGAAATCGAAGACTGATTCGTTGGGGTATGATTACGTACGGTTCATTATTTGCGGCACGTCCGCGATAAGTTAGGGGTTGTCATGGACAACATGGTTAACAATATGCCTCAGAATGATAAGACTGCTGACGCTACCTGCGTATTCCGCGTGCCTTCAAGCGACGTCACCGTTCCCGACCTCATGGCCAACGTGCGCATCACCGCCCCCGTTCTGTCCATCGTCAAGGGTCCGCAGACTGGTGCCGCCTTTGAGCTCGAGGACGACGTGACCACCATCGGCCGCGATCCCGCGAACGGCATCTTCCTCAACGACATGACTGTTTCGCGCAGCCACGCGCGCATTATTCGCGAGGGCCTCGGCGCTCGCATCGAGGACTTGGGATCGCTCAATGGCACCTGGGTCGACGGTGCCATCGTCAATGCAGCCCCGCTGCACGACGGTTCTTCCGTTCAGATCGGTACGTTTACGCTCATCTACCACGAGAGCACGCCGGAGCGCATCGAAACCGGTGAGTAGGGCATGGCCGAACGCAACTATCTGAGTATCGGCCAAGTCGTCAACCTACTTCGAGGCGCATACCCCGATCTTTCGAACTCAAAAATTAGATTTCTAGAGGATGAGGGGCTCATTACCCCTCATCGTACGCCTAAGGGATACCGTCAGTACTCCAAGGAGGACGTTGATCGCCTGGAGGTCATTCTGCACCTGCAGAAGACCCGCTATATGCCACTCAACGTGATTAAGCAGCGCTTGGAAAACGCCACGGACCTGTCAACGCTCGCTTACGAGGTGGGCTTGCTGTCCGATGTTCCGCTCAAGACGGAGCCCAAGGAGACTAAGCAAAAGCTGCATCCTATCGAGACCATTCCCGATATGCTAGGCGTCGAGATTTCATTTATCCGCTCGCTCGCCGAGAACGACCTCATTCGCATCATCAAGAGTCCGCAAAATCGTGAGCTCGTCGATGGTCGCGATTTCCCGATCATCCGCTACTGCTCCGAGCTGTCACGCTTCCATATCGAGCCGCGCAACCTGCGTCAGTACGTGTCTTCCGCCAACCGCGAGTCCTCGATGTTTGAGCAGGTGCTCGTGAGCATGCTCGGAATGGATACCTCCGATGACGAGCGCGACGCCAAGCTCGAGCGTGCGTTTAAGAAGCTTCACGACCTGACGGAGGGCGTGCACACCGCGCTGCTCAAGAACCGCGTTTTTGAGTCGCTCAACGCCGTGGTCGAGGACGCCGACATCGATGCACTCGATGAGGAAATCACTCGCTCCGAGTCAACCAAGGCCAAAAACGAAGAGATAGGCGCGCCGGCTTCGCACGAGGATTCCCTCGTAAAGCCGCTCAAGGTCGTCACCCCTTCGCAATCCGGCACCGCCACCGCGGGCAAATAACAGCTGCCGCTTATCCGGCAACCCATTGAAAGGTCATGCAATGTACGACTTCGAATCTCATATCGTCGATATCCCCGACTATCCCGAGCCCGGAGTCGTCTTTAAGGACATCACGCCGCTCTTTGGCAATCCCGAGGCCCTGAAGGCCATGGTGGATGCCCTGACTGAGCATTTTGCTGGCATGGGCATTACCAAGGTCGTAGGACCCGAGGCCCGCGGCTTTATGGTCGGTGTGCCCGTGGCCGTCGCCCTGGGTGCCGGCTTTGTTCCCGCACGTAAGCCGGGCAAACTGCCGCGCAAGACGGTAAGCGAGAGCTACGAGCTCGAGTATGGAACGGATTCTATCGAGATCCACGCCGACGCTATCAGCTCTAAAGATACCGTGTTGATTCTGGACGACTTGGTCGCGACGGGCGGAACCGTCGAGGCAACAGGTAAACTGGTGCGAGATATGGGCGCAAAGCTTGTGGGCTACGGTTGTATCCTTGAGCTTGCGTTTCTCAACCCGCGCAAGAAGCTCACGCCTTCTAACGAGGACGTTGAGCTCTTTAGCCTGGTAACGGTGGACTAGCCGCTACCCTTAGATACCGGAAAGGAAGCTCCATGCGCACAGCAAACACGCACAAAAACATGGCACGCTGCGCTGCTACGGCAACCCTCGCTTGTGTTTTGGGCCTGGGCCTCGTGGCTCCGGCCTATGCCGATACCGCATCCGACCTTGCCGCTGCTCGTACCAAACTCGAGCAGATTGGCACCCAAACCCAGCAAATTCATGAAGAACTCTCCGCACAGACGCAGGAGCTTGATCAGACTGCAGGCGAGATCACGCAAAAGCAGCAAGAGATTGCCGAGGGTCAGGCAAAGCTTTCGAGCTACGTTGCCGGTGAGTACAAGACTGGCGGTCTGAGTCTCCTTCAGGTTCTGACGGGCGTCGACGATCTGGGCGACATGCTCAACCGTCTGTTCTACTACGGCAAGGTTTCCGACAAGCAGGCCCAGACCATTCAGGAGGTCAAGGACCTTAAGCAGCAGCTCACCGATAAGCAGACCGAGCAGGAGAAGAACGTCGCCGCGACGCAGAAGAAGGTCGACGAGCTCAATGCCCAGCAGGCTGAGGCCCAGAATGTCGTGAACTCCCTGGATTCACAGCTGCAGGCCGAGCTTGCCGCCGAGGCCGAGGCCAACGCCGCGCTGCAGGCTGGCATCAATGCCAGCACCGCCGAAAAGGCCACGGTGAGCAACGACACTGCCGGTACGACCGAGAACACCAACAATGGTGGCGGTACGACCAACAACGGCGGCGGCAACACGCCCGCGCCCGCGCCCGCGCCCGCTCCTGCCCCCACGC
>CAJMHW010000065.1 GCA_905213325.1 Collinsella aerofaciens | reverse complement strand
TGAACGCCCTCGCGCACGCGGGTCTTGCCGCCGCGCTTAGGACGGCTCGGGCGCTCGCCGTCGCCGCGACGCTCGTCGCGACCGCGGTTGGAACGACCGGCCACATCGCCGTAGTCATCGCCGTTGCGCTTGCCGTCGCGACGTGCCTGCTCAAGCTTCTTCTTGCTCTTGGACTTGCCGCGCTTGGTCTTCTTCTTCACCTTAAAGGCGGCAGGATCGCGCTCGGGGTCAACGGCGGGCGGGTTGGGGCCCACGTGCAGGTCGCCGGCTTCGTAAATATCGGCCGTCTTGTCCATGAGCTTCTCGATCTCGTAGAACTCGTCCACGTCCTGCTCAGTCACAAACGTAATGGCCCAGCCCAGCTCGCCGGCGCGGCCCGTACGGCCAATGCGGTGGATATAGTCGGTCGGCTCGGCCGGCACGTCAAAGTTCACGACGTAGCGCACGTCGCTAATGTCGATGCCGCGGGCGAGAACATCGGTTGCCACCAGTACGTCGACGGTGCCGTCGCGGAAGGCAGAAAGCGCGCGCTCGCGCTGGGCCTGGCTGCGGTTGCCGTGAATCGCAGCGGCCTTGATGCCCTTGCGCTCCAGACGACGGCAGCAGCTGTCGGCGCGGTGCTTGGTGCGCATAAAGACGATGGTGCGCTCCGGGCCCTCCTTTTTGAGGAACTCGGGCAACAGGTTGTTCTTGGCCTCGATGGACACCGGGAACACAAACTGGTCGACGGTGTCGGCGGTCGACGTGGCCGGCGCGATCTCCACGCGGGCCGGGTCGCTCACCAGGTCGGTGATCTCGCCCACGGCCTCCTCGTCGAGCGTCGCCGAGAACAGCAGTGTCTGACGCTCGGCCGGCGTCTCGCGCACAATGCGGCGGACGGCGGGCAAAAAGCCCATGTCGAGCATGCGATCGGCCTCGTCGAGCACCAGGACCTTAACCTCATCCAGGTGGCAGGCACCCTGCTCGATCAGGTCGACCAGACGGCCCGGCGTGGCGACCAGAATGTCGCAGCCGTACTTGAGTGCCGCGGTTTGCGGCTTGTAGCTCACGCCGCCCACGACGGTCACGCCAACATGACCGGTGACGTCGGCGATTTTGCTTGCGACCTCGTCGATTTGCTGGGCAAGCTCGCGCGTAGGGGTGATGACGAGCATCACGGGGCCGCGGCCGTTGCCCTCGGGCTTTTTAGCACCGCGACGGCGGTTGCGGCCGCCGCGCTCGCGCACGGGCTTGGGAGGAGCGATGTGTTCCAGATTGTTCATGGTCGGCAGCAAAAAGGCGGCCGTCTTGCCGGTGCCGGTCTGAGCGGCGGCAAGCAAGTCGCGGCCCTCGAGCACCACGGGAATCGAGCCGGCCTGCACGGGCGTCGGCGCCGTGTAGCCCAGGTTCTCAATAGCACGAAGCATCTCGTCGGAAAGTCCCAGCTCGTCAAAGGCGGGCAGGCTCTCGGTAGCGGACTCGACGGCCTGGGCAGCATTGGCCTCGTCGGCGGCATCGAAGGCAGCCTGGGTCATGGCCTCGCGGGTCTCGTCCAGAATCTCGGCGTCGGTGACGTCGGATACAGAATTACGCATATGTTGTTGTTCCTTATCTGCACGCGCAATGGGCACGGCATGCGACCGCGCGGGCGTGCTTGGTAGTGCGCTAATACATACAAAAACAGGTGCGCACAGAGAGGACGTTGCTCAGCACGCTGGCGATCGCTTTGGCAGCCCTATCACGCGCCGTCCAGACGCAGCAGCTCTAAGCGATGGAGCAGATTCGCCGCGGGTTAGTATACCCGTACTCCGTATGCCCCCACGTAAACCACAGATGACGGGGTGGACGAGGTGGGTCTGGGCCGATTGTCTCAATCTGTAACAGTTGCTCAGCAAAAACCGGCCTAACTGTTACAGATCAAGACAGAACTCAGCCACGCAAAACAACATCTCGATCTGTAACAGCTAGAGGTCATTTTCCCGCTAGATGTTACAAATTGAGATGATTGGTTGGGACGGTCCATCCGGAAGCATCCATCCTCATCTGTAACGAAATCTCATATATTTTTTCTATACTGTACACCCCCAGGGGGTATGGGTGTATAGTATCGGCAGGTTAACATTTCAACGCTACGACACAGAAAGGAGAAGCCATGGCTCAAGATAAGTTTGACGTGGGCGGCATGACATGTGCCGCCTGCCAGGCGCACGTGGACCGTGCCGTGAGCAAGCTCGACGGCGTCCAAAGCGTCGCGGTCAACCTGCTCGCCGGTTCCATGATGGTCGACTACGACCCCGCGCGGGTCTCCCCCGACGATATCTGTACCGCCGTCGACCGCGCGGGCTACTCGGCCTCACCCGTCGAAGCGGGCGCCGGTACCGCCGGCTCAAGCGGCAGTACGCAAGCCAGGTCCGGCGCCGCCCATATGGAGTCGCCCACCAAAAAGCTGGAGGCCGCCGCCTCTGCCATGCGCACCCGCCTCATCGTCTCGATCGTATTCCTCGTCCCACTGTTCTACATAGGCATGGGGCACATGCTCGGCTGGCCGCTGCCCGGCATCTTCACCGACCACACCCACAGCATGACGCTCGCGCTCACCGAGCTCGTCCTGCTCATTCCCATCGTCTACGTCAACGACGCGTACTTTATCAACGGGTTTAAATCACTCGCACACGGCGCGCCTACCATGGACGCCCTTATTGCCGTGGGCGCCACCGCCTCCATCGCCTGGTCGCTCTACGCCATGTTCATCATGGCCGACCAATTAGCCGCGGGCCAGGTCCACGAGGCCATGATGACGGGCATGGACAACCTGTATTTTGAGAGTGCGGGCACGATCCTGTCGCTGGTCACCGTAGGCAAATATCTCGAGACACGCAGCAAATCCAAGACCGGCGGCGCCATCGAGGCGCTCATTGACCTGGCGCCCAAGACCGCGACCGTCGTGGCCGAGGACGGTACCGAGGCCACCGTCGACGTCGATGCCATTCTGCCCGGCCAGGTCCTGCGTGTGCGCCCCGGAGAGTCCATCCCTGTCGATGGCGTGGTGCTCGAGGGCAGCTCGGCCGTGGACGAAAGCGCGCTCACCGGCGAGTCCATCCCCGTGGAGAAGACCGCCGGCGACACCGTTAACGCCGCCACCGTCAACCGCACCGGATCGTTTACCTTCCGCGCTACGCGTGTGGGCGCCGACACGTCGCTTGCCAAGATTGTCCAGCTCGTCGAGGACGCCAACGCCACCAAGGCACCCATCGCCCGCATGGCCGACAAGGTCGCCGGCGTGTTCGTGCCCGTGGTGTTCATGATCTCGGTCGTGACCTTCGTGGTGTGGATGGCACTGATCGGTAGCGTGAACGAGGCGCTCACCTCCGCCGTGGCCGTGTTGGTGATCAGCTGCCCGTGCGCGCTGGGCCTGGCCACGCCCGTCGCCATTATGGTCGGCACCGGCAAGGGCGCCGAGATGGGCATTCTGTTCAAGAGCGCCGAGGCGCTGGAGAATCTGCGCAGCGTGGGCACCGTGGTGCTCGATAAGACGGGCACGGTCACCCGCGGCAAGCCTACCGTAACCGATATCGTGGTAGCCACGCGCGCCGACGGCTCGCCCGCCATGAGCGAAAAGGCGCTGCTCAAGCTGGCCGCCGCGCTGGAGCGCTCGAGCGAGCACCCGCTGGCCGAGGCGATTATGGCCGAGTGCGAGACACGCGGGATCGTCGCGCGCATGGTCGAGGACTTTGCCGCCGTGCCCGGACGAGGCGTTACGGCGCGCGAAGGGCAAAACGCCATTGCCGCTGGTAACGTGCGCCTGATGAACGAGTTGGGCGTTACCGTGCCCGCGGGCCTTGCCGAGCAATTTGCCGCCGAAGGCAAGACGCCTCTGTTCTTTGCCAAGAACGGCGAGCTTGCCGGCACCGTCACCGTGGCTGACGAGGTCAAGGAGACGAGCGCCGGGGCCATCGCCGCACTGCGCTCGCTTGGCGTCGACGTGCGCATGCTCACCGGCGACAACCGCGTGACGGCCGAGGCCATCGCCCGCCGCGTGGGGCTGAGCAGCGAAC
>CAJMHW010000064.1 GCA_905213325.1 Collinsella aerofaciens | reverse complement strand
CGTCCCAGGTGCCGCCGACGCCCATCAGGAACACGGCGTCGTAGCCCTCGTCGGCAACCTTGTCGGCGAGCTCGATCATCTTCTTGCCGGTCTCATAGACGTTCTTGCCGTCCTCGAGATAGCCCTCCTGGCTAAAGTGCATGATCTCGATCTTCTCGGTTTCCTTCATGGCTTTTCCTTTCTGTCCTGCACGCGAATCTATACATCGCGTTTCTTTTCGATACCAATTATAGACATACACCCAACGTGTTTTTAATACCACTTTTCAATCTGTTCCAATCCTCGGTGAACGGTCGAAATTCTCTGGTGAGTGGTATTAAATTAGAATTTGATGTATAGCTAACGCCCCCGGCGTCTCCCTTGTGTGACAAAGAACAGCGTTCCTACCAGCGCAATAATGGTCGATGCTCCAAACAGTACCGTCTGGACGCCCAAAGCCTCCGCCAAAAACGGAGCCGCCAGCAGCGGCACCACGCCGGCGCTCATCAGGCCAAAACGCACAAAGCCGGTAATGCGCCCCAGGTATTTGATGTCGGCACGCTCCTGAATCAAGATCATCTGCAGCGGCTCCAGGAACCCCCAGGCCAGACCGTTAATCGCCTGACCGATAATCGCGACCCCCAGCATATCGGTGCCCACGTACACCATGGACCCAATGCCCACGGCCATGAGCGCGCCGAGCAGCAATCGCAGGTTGACATGGCGAGCAGAAAGCTTGGTCAGGATGAACGCGCCCACCGAGGAAGTGAGGCCCACGACCGAGGACAGCCAGCCCAGCCAGACGATATCCACGTTGAGCACATCGCGGTAGAACAACGACTCCAGCGAATCGAACGCGCCAAACGCAAAGAAACCCAAAAAGCCCGAGATAAAGATGAGGCGCAGATCGTGGTCGCGAAACGTAAGTCGCGCACCCTCGGCCATACCGCCCAGAATACCGCCCTTCGGCTTCTCCCCTTTTGCGGGAGCAACACACTCATGACAACCCAGAGAGAGCACGGCCGCCACACCCATCATGCCCGCCATGAGCAGATAGACCGATTGCGTGGCAAAACAGCTCACGATGGCACCACCGAGCAGCGGGCCAGCAGTATAGGCGATATTGCTGTAGAACACCATGAGACCGTTCACGCGGGTACGGCCCTCGGTGGTCGACTCCAGGTATCCCGGAAACGCATGCGTGCAGGTGTTGATAAAGCCGCCCGCAAGTCCCAAGACGCACGCGGCAAACACAAGCCCGGGGACAGACAACGGCGCTAACCCCACGCCAAGCGATAGCACTGCCGTAATCACGCACGTCACAAACGACGTCCGGCGCGGTCCAAAGCGATCGATGACCGAGCCCGACACCATATTGCCCACCGACGTCATAAGATTGCGCACGAGCGTAATGGCGGCAACCAAAAAGGCCGTGCCGGCCAGATCATACGTGGCCGCACCGATAAGCCCCAAAAAGTAGACCGCATTGTTGGCGCACCACTGCAGGGACTCAATAAGAATCAGCCTGACCTCTGCCGGCGTCAGGCGCATTGCTTCGCGATCCTTCGCGAACATACGAACTCCTTCTATACAAAAAGGGGATGGAGGGCATAGGCCTGCTCTATCCCCTTCCCAGGTTGCAACGAAAATCTATGCAGCCGGGCCCTTACGCCAGCACGCCGAAGAACGCGCCGATGATGCCCACGACCATGGTGGCCACGATCAGCACCATGGGGTTGATCTTCTTGGACAGCAGCCAGTAGTACAGCCAGAAGGCTATCATGCCGAGCATGCCGGGCATGATGCCGTCCAGGATGTCCTGGAGGGTCTGGGCGTCCTCGCCCGAGCCGATGGCCACCGGGATGCTGGCCCAGAACATGTCCTTGCACATGGCGCCCACGACCATGACGCCCACGATGCCCACGCAGGTCATGATCTTCTGCATGAGGCCGGTCCTCTGGGCCTCGTCCAGGAAGCCCACGCCCAGCTCGTAGCCCTTGACGGCGCCCCAGACGCGCAGCGCGAAGCCGGGGACGTTGTAGATGAGCAGGAAGGCGATGGGGCCGAAGGGGTTGCCGGCCTGGCACAGGCTGATGCCCACCGCGGCGGCGACCACGCGCAGCGTCGACAGGAAGATGGAGTCGCCGATGCCGGACAGCGGGCCCATGAGGGCGGCCTTGACGTCGTTGACGCTCTCGGGCTCGATCTCGCCGCGGGCGACCTTCTCCTCCATGGCCATCGCGATGCCGCCGACGAACGGGGCGAACTGGACGGTGATGTTGAAGAACGCGCAGTGGCGGTGCAGGGCCTCGGCGTAGTCGTCGGGGCGGCCGGCGTAGATCTTCTTGAGCATGTTGGCGACCATCAGGCAGAAGGCGATGTTCATCTGCTTGTAGTAGGTCCAGGAGAACTCCATGCCCAGGGCGCCGACGTTGACGGCGCTCTTGACGAGGTCGGAGCGCGTGATCTTGTTCTCGGGACTAGAAGTCATCGTCCTCATCCCCTTCCGCGGAGAGCTGGGGCTGGGCTCCGCCCAGGCCGAGCAGGTCGAACTTGTCGATGCCGATGATGATGGCGATCAGGGCGACGCCCAGGACGGGCACGTTGGCGTAGGAGCACAGCAGGAAGCCCAGGAAGTAGAAGGGCACGAGCTGCTTGGTGAGCACCAGGCGGCCGAGCATGGCGAAGCCCATGGCCGGCAGGATGTTGGCGGCAACGCCAAAGCCAGCAAGGACAAAGGGCGGGATGAAGTCGAGCAGGCCCTGGATGGCGTCAGCACCCAGATAGAACGACAGCGAGCACAGCAGGAACGCCATGATGATACCGGTCAAACCGATCAGGAAGTGCATCGCATAGACACCCTTAAGGTTGCCCTGGCTGGAGAAGACATCAGCGCGGTCAACCAGGATCGGCAGGGCGGCGTTAAGGATGTTCTTGATGGCAAGGCACAGCGTGGCGATGGGCATGGCAAGCGCGATGGCTGCCTCGGTGCTCTGGCCCAGCTGGATAGCAAAGGCGCAGGCGAGCACGCCGCCGATCGTCTCATCAGGCGGCACGTAGGCGCCGATGGAGATTGAGCCCATGAACAGCAGCTCCAGACTCGCACCGATCGCGAGGCCGGACTGCAGGTCCCCCAGCACCAGGCCCACGAGCGGGCACAGGACGATGGGGCGGAACGCATAGAGCGTACCGAGCTGGCAGTCGAACTTACCAAATGCGGCGATAAGTCCGATGAGGATTGCTTGGGTAAGCATATATCCCCCTTTCCTAATAGGACACTACGAAGAGCTCAGACTCTTCGAAATTGAACGCCTAGAGCACGCTGGCGCAGTCGACCTTGGGGTCGTCGGCCAGGGGTCGAATCTCGACCTCGACGCCACGATCCAGCATCTCGCGCACATCGGCTTCCTCGGCCGCGGTCAGGAAGATCTGACGAGAGACCTGACGAGCATCGGGACGCTTCTCGTCCTTGGGCTTGGTGTTGCCCAGGTTGACCGACTTGATCTGCGGGCAGCCCTCAACAAGCTGCTTTGCCTCAGCGATGGTGGCGACGCAGATGATCATCTTGTACTTGTCGGTCACGCCCGAGTTGATAGCTTCGATTGCATGCTCCATATCTTTGATGACGAGCTTGCAGCCGGCAGGCTTGCCCATCTTGAGCGTCGTCTTCCACACCGGGTCGTTAGCGACCTTATCGCCCACGCAGAAGATGCAGTTGGAGCCAAGGCCCTGAACCCAGGAAACTGCGACCTGGCCATGAAGCAGGCGATGGTCAACGCGAAGTAGCTGAATCATAATGTGACCCCCCAAAGGTCTTGTGCCGTCTTACGGCGTGTCAGTAGGTGCTGCGGATTAGAACTCTTCTTCCTCGTCGCCATCGACCAAAAGATCGTTGACAAACTTCACGCGCGTATCGTCCGCAGCGACGATGGCGCGAATCGTCTCCTCAACCGGCGCCGACTCGTCAGAGAACAGCAGCTGGATGAGGAGAGGAAGGTTCATGTTGGTAACGAGGTACGTGCGGGGACGCGTCTGGACGATCTTGGTGAACTCGTTGTTGACGCTGCCGCCAAAGAGGTCGGTGCAAACGACGACATCATCGTCAGCAGACATGCCTGCCAGCAGTTTTTGGGCCTCCTCGGCCACGTCCATGCGGCCATCGACGAACATCGAAAGATCGTGGACGTTGTCGCGAGCGCCCGAGAGCAGCTCGACGCTCTCCTTGATGCCGGTGGCGAAGTGCGCATGGCTGGCGATGATGTACTGTCTCATTCTGTGTTCCTCTCAATAGCCCGGCACGTTCCCGCACCCGTTTTCTTTAGTAGTCGAACTGGTGATAGTAGCGACGATACTTGAGGTTGTGCTTGGTGACCGTCTCGTAGTAGCGAGCCAGGCGGTCGGTCACGAGCACCGTCAGAATCCACGGGGAGACGATGACGCGGAACTCGTCGTCAAGGCCGGGGATCGCGAACTCGGCGGTGTCGA
>CAJMHW010000063.1 GCA_905213325.1 Collinsella aerofaciens | reverse complement strand
GGTTGTGAGATCGGGGAAGGAACCCATATCTGGCATTTTTCCCATATCATGACGGCTGCTGGGGCATGGCGGCGGGGTGCTGTTGCTGCGGAGCGGCGAATTGCTGCTTGCCGGCGCGGGGAGCGCTGGCGGCGCGGCTTGCGGCCGAGTTGTTCTGGCCCAGGCCATTCTGGTAAGCGCGTTCTTCCTCGTACAAACGACCGAGCGTGGGGGCGTCGACGTTCTCGGCAAAGACCGAGAACTTACCGGCACGCAGCTGCGGGTCGATCATAAAGCGAACGAGGGGTTCGCCGACAAACACATAGCGGCGCTTTTCGGCCTGTGCCTTCACAAACTCGCGGACTTCGCGCGAAAGCTCGGGGTAGAACGGGGCGAGCATGGGATCGTCGTCGGCGGCGATCAGGATGGTATAGAGTGCCGGCGCGGTGTTGACGCCGTTGATCACCAGAGTCTGATCCTCCATGTCGCGAGCGGCCTGCTTGGCAAGCTTCTTAAAGGAGAACGGGGCACGGGTGGCACCGAAGATGCCGGCCACGTGGTCCTCGAAGATGTTCAGGAAGTTCACGAAAGATCACTCTCCGTATAGGTTCTTTGGTATCCGAGCAAATATAGGCATATCCCAACGATTATAGAGGATAGGGTTCCCGCAACCGCCGCCTTGACGACGACCGCGCCCGCAAGGCTGGCAATTTCCATATGGTGTGCAAGACAGAGCGACGCCGCGGTGCCTATTCCGCAGCCGGCGATGGCAGCGATTGCAGCCAGGTTCGAGCCCTGCTCGGCACGCTTGGCATGGGCGTTGAGCAGCAGAGATGTCAGTGCAGCTGTCGCCGCGACAAGCACAACGGCAGCCCAGAAGAGCATGTCTCCCAGCGCCGCGGCAACATTGCCGAGCCCCAGCGCGCCTCCGGCGGAAAGCGCAACCGTAGCCAGGCGGCCAAAAAGCGCGCCCATCCCCGTGGCGGCCGCGGCGCTTGCCGGGCCGAGCCAAAAGGCCGCGATGCCGGCGGCGACCCCGGCGGCAAGGAGGACGTCGCCCGTTAGACAGCCAAGTGCCACCGCGCAGGTGAGCGCCGCGCTCGCGGCCGCCTCGGTGCGTCCCCAGGCGATCCACCAACCGGACATGGTGGCGGCAAAGAGCACCGCGACGGGTAGCATCGACAGGATGCCCTGCGTCTGCATGGTGGCGTTGGCCATAAGTACCAAAAAGCCCACGGCCGAGATGGCCGAGCCAATCTGCGGGGCCAGGCCGGCGGCCGCCCCAATCGCGATGGCCGCGGCAATAAGTCCGGGAAGCGCCGCGACGCCAGCCGTCTGCATGATCAAAAAGCTAAAGGCACCACACGTTAGCGCCGAGATGGCGCGCATGGTGTAATCGCGTGCGTGGCTCCAGCGCGTGCCGGCCCAGCCGAGTGCGGGGTCGACCTCGATGGTGTCGTCCTCATAGGGTAGCGATTCGATATCGTCTGCCGCGCGCTCGTCATCCGACAGCTCGCCCACCATCTGCTCCAGGCTGCGACGGCCCTCGCGCACGCTGCCCAAGTCGTCGAGCAGCTGGTCGCAAAATGCCTCAATGCTGTTGGGGCGGTCTTGCGGCATGGGGGAGAGGGCGCTCATGAGCGCAGCCTCGGCTCCCGGGGGAAAGTGCGGGATGAGCTCGCTGGGATAGGTGGCACCGCCGATGATACGGCCGAGCGAGTCGCCGGGCGTGGCGGCCATAAAGGGAGCGCTGCCGCACAGGCCCTCGTAGATCACACAGGCGAGGGCAAAGACATCGGCGCGCTCGTCAACCGTGCCAGTTTCGATGTCGAGCTGCTCGGGTGGCATGTAGCCGATGGTGCCGCCGCGCGAGCCGCCAAAGCCGCCGGCAGACGACAGCCGCGCCATGCCAAAGTCGGTGAGCTTTACATTGCCCGAGTGGTCGATGAGCACGTTGGCGGGCTTAATGTCCAGGTGGAGCACGCCGTTGCTATGGGCGAAAGTGAGTGCCTGGCCCAGCGTGTCGGCAATTGCCGCGGCCTCGTCAAAGGTGAGCGAATGGCCGTCCACACGATGCAAAAACTCGGCTAGGGACATGCCGTCGACATACTCCATGACCAGGTAGGCATAGGCGGTATCGTGCGTAAAGTCGATAACCTGCACGATATTGGGATGTTGAAGCATGGCGGCGGTGTGTGCCTCGCGCAGGACATCCATGATGTCGCTGGCGGGCATGCCGGCACCGCTTGTGAGGGGGATACGCTTAATGGCGACGCGACGGCGCAGGTGCGTGTCGCGGCAAATCTCGATGGAGCCAAAACCGCCGGTTGCAAGCGTCTCGAGCGGCTGGAACCGCTTGAGCAGCTCGCGAGAGCTGGTGCCCTCCAAGGGAACGTCCGGCGAGAACCGGGCGGTATGTTGCGAGAAAAGCGGCATGGCCAACCCTCGTGCGTTTAAAGTTCGTTTGCGAGCGGCGGGCCAGGGTCAAGCCGTTCGCGGTGGCATAGATGCTGCTAGTTTAGCACGCTCGGGCGCATGGTGAAGGTAGCGGGGCGAGGTGGCCTATCTGACTTGGCCTTAGCGCTTCTTCTTGTTCTTCTTCTGCTTGCGCTGTTTGGCCTTTGCGTTCTTGGGCTCGCTTTCCTGCTTGGCCTTGGCAGCGGCCTTTTCGGCCTTCATCTTCTTGCGTTTGGTCTCGATGCGCAGCTTTTTGTTGATGCGCGCCTTGAGGAAGGAGCCAAACTGCTCGGCATCACCACGTACAAAGGTGTCCTTGGGGATCGTCACGCCCTGCTCGGCGAACATGGCCACAAAGATGCGCTCGCCGTCGAGCACGTGGTCGAGCTTCTCAAACGGGAAGAACTGCGACTTGCCGCTCTTGCCCCAGACCATCAGGCCGTCCTCGTTGGCGGCGACGCGGCGGTAGCGGCCGCCCATGGACTCGTCGGCCTCGACGGCTTCGATAAAGTCGCGCGCGAGCGTATGGTGCAGATTTTTGCTCCACCAGGCCAAAAAGGCGCCGAACACGATCAGCACGACGCCGAACTTGATCCAGCTGCCGCCGGCCACCAGCATGCCGATGCCGATGAGCGCGGCAATCGCGGCGGCGACGTACAGGGAGCCACGGCGCCTGGGCGAGGCAACCAAGCGGGCGAAATCGGTGACGAGGTCGTTTTCGTACTGATACTCGTTGAGGTACAGGATGCCGTCGTCGGCTGCGGCCTGCTTCTCGAGCGCGACCTCGACCTGGTCGGCTGCTTCGGAGGGAACGAGGTTGCTCTCTGCGTCTGCCATGCTCTTTGGACTCCTATCGCGGCGGGCTCGCCGTACGGGTTATTATGGATGCAGTATGCCGTGCGACCGCATGGCCGCCGCGGCAACAAGACTCAGTATACCCGGGGGAGCACCCATGGAATCGTTGTACCGAAAGTATCGCCCGCTCACCTTCGACTCCGTGGTGGGCCAGCAGCATATCGTCTCGACGCTCGAGCACGCCATCACCGAGGGGCGCCTGTCCCACGCGTACCTGTTTTGCGGTCCGCGCGGCACGGGCAAGACCACCATGGCGCGTATTCTTGCCAAGGCGCTGCTCTGCCGCAATGCCGAGGCGGCGCGCGCCGAGGGTGCGAGCGGCTGCATGCCCGACGGCACCTGTGAGGAATGCGAGCTCATCGCCGAGGGCAACCACCCAGACGTCTACGAGCTCGATGCCGCAAGCCGCACCGGCGTAGACAACGTGCGCGAGGAGATCATCAACTCCGTCAACTTTGCCCCGGTGCGTGGCAAGTACAAGATCTATATCATCGACGAGGTCCACATGCTCACGACGGCGGCGTTTAACGCGCTGCTCAAGACGCTCGAGGAGCCGCCGGCGCACGTGATCTTTGTGCTGTGCACCACCGACCCGCAAAAGATTCTGGAGACCATCCTCTCGCGCTGCCAGCGCTTCGATTTCCACCGCATCGGTAACGAGGATATCGAGCATCGCCTGTCCTACGTGTGCGAGCAGGAGGGCTTCGATTACGACGACGAGGCGCTCGCCATCGTGGCGCGCCATGCCAAGGGCGGCATGCGCGACGCGCTTTCCACGCTGGAGCAGCTGAGCGTTTTTGGCAACGGAGCCGTGCATGCGGACGATGCCCGCTCGCTTTTGGGCGAGGTTTCGGACCAGATTCTGGGCGAGTTTGCGCGCGCCATTGCCGATCGTGATGTCGCCGAGCTCTATGGGCTGATTCGCGCGCAGGTCGAGGAAGGTAACGATCTGCTGGAACTGACGCGCGACCTGGTGGCGCACGTGCGCGACGTGTATGTTGCCTGCGTTGCCCGTGCCCGTGCCGAGTTGTTTGAGGGCGGCTCCGAGCAGGCCGAGGCGCTTGCTGCCGAGGCCGCTGCCTTTGGCGAGCATCCTGCCGACCGCCTGGCTCGTGTGCTGACAGTGCTCGACGATGCCGCACTGGAGATGAGGGGCGCGAGCGACGTGCGCCTGGTGCTCGAGATTGCCTGCACGCGTCTGGCGCGTCCCGAGGCTGATTTAACGATTGAGGCATTGGCCGAGCGCGTGGCACGCCTGGAGGCCATGGTTGCCAACGCCGCCGTGCCGGCGAGCGTGGCTGCTGCTCAGGCCGCCGCGCCTGCATCAGAAAATTGTTGATATACTTATTCATATAAATATTTTTTGAGATTGTGAGTGCTTCTTCTAATGCCTTGTCAA
>CAJMHW010000062.1 GCA_905213325.1 Collinsella aerofaciens | reverse complement strand
GCCGGCACTCGCAGCGCTCTCCCCTGCAGCAGCCGCAGCCGCGGCGGCCTTCTCGGCAGCGGCCTTGCGCGCCTTGGCCTCGGCGGCGGCACGCACCTTCATGGCTTTCTCGCGCGCGGCCTTCACCTCGGGCGTGATAACGCTCATGGGTTCGGCAGTCGAGACCTGGTAGAAAAAGCCCTTAAAGTCAATCTGCATATCGGTGATGGCAAGACCAAACAGGTCGTGCGTTTCGTTTTCAAACGGGAATACCGCCGGATAGTACGAGCTGATGGACGGAATCTCCTGGTACTGGTCGATGCCCTCAACCACCAGGTTCTCGATCGCATAGCTGCCGTCCTGCGCAATATGCTCCTGAGCAGCACGAACGTCGATAAACGTATAGACCAAGCGATACGATCCGTCGTCCACACAGCGCTCGGCATGCATCTGCACAAAGCGCGCGCCGACGCCCTTGAGCGCCTGGACATGTGACAGGAGCTCATCGATCCCGACGGTAGTATAGATAGCCTTTTGCATTACTCGCCCTCCTTTGCAGCGGCGGGCGCGTCGCCGGCCGCGGACGTCCCAGCAGGCGCATCGTCAGCCCCGGCCCCCGCAGCCACAAACCCGCCCTCGCCCAGCTCAACGCCACCATCCCAGGTAGCGGCGCCGCCCACGGTAAGCGGATCGCCGCCAGCACGCATCACGGCCTCCTTCTGATCCAGGATGCCGCACGCCTCCACGATGGCATCGATCACCGTCTCGGGGCGAACGGCGCACCCGGGCGCGTACACATCCACGGGAATCGCGCGGTCCACGCCGCCGATCACGTTATAGGCATCGCGAAACACGCCGCCCGAGCACGCGCAGATACCGCATGCCACCACACACTTGGGCTCGAGCATCTGGTTGTAGATCTGGCGCACGACAGGCAGGTTCTGGGCATTGACCGACCCCGTCACCAAAAAGATATCCGCATGCTTGGGGTTGCCGGTGTTGACCACGCCAAAGCGCTCCGCATCGAACAGCGGCGTGAGCGAGGCCAGCACCTCGATATCACATCCGTTGCAGCTCGAACCGTCGTAATGAATAACCCACGGCGAGCGCGACATTTTATGATCCATGGATGCCGCCTCCTAAATAAAAACATCGACGAGGATGGGCATAAGGTTGAGCAGGCCAAACACCAGCGCCACGCCCCATCCGAGCCTAAAGCAGCTGCGCCAGGTGCTGCGTGCGAAGGTGTTGTCGATCAGCACCTCGACAAAATACGTCGCAGCCATCACGACCAGGGCTACGACCCAGCTCACCGGGTTGTCCCAAACAAAGAACATGCCCACCCACATCAAAAACAGCACGGTCTCGCACCAGTGCATAAGGGTCATCTTGGCCAGCGTGCCGCCGCTCATCTCGGTGGCGACGCCCTGGACGATCTCCTGATGCGCGTGATGCGAGTACGAAAGGTCAAACGGCGACTTGCGCAGCTTGATGGTGAGCACCGCGAGCAGCGCGAGGAAAATGGGCGCGCTGTACACGATGATGGGGGCCGACTGCCCCGTCACGGCGATGGAATCGAAGCTGTCGGTGGCAAGGTACAGGCCCACGCTCATCAGCAAAACGGCGGGCTCGTAACTCATGACCTGCAGCAGCTCACGGTCGGCGCCGACCTGGGCAAACGGGCTTTGCGTCGAGGCGGACGCCAACACCACAAAGATCGCAGCGAGGGTCACCATAAAAGCGCACAACAGCGTGTTGGAACCCGACACAAAGATGCCGCCGCCCACCACGGTAAAGATGAGCGCGCACGCCATGTAGGTATCGTCCATGGTGTTTACGCTGGCGGGGGCCTTGCGCAGCAGCTTGGCCACATCGTAGAAAGGCTGGAGCAGGCGCGGGCCCACGCGGCCCTGCATGCGGGCCGAAAGCTTGCGGTCAACGCCGTCGATCAGGCCGCCCACAAGCGGCGCAATCAAGGCAAACGCCACGGTGCCTATAAAGATGCCCACGACGCCCGAACCTTCAAAATACTTGCCGCGCAACACCGAGGGCGCGCTCATAGCAAGTCTCTCGGGTCCAATCCACGCGCAACACAGCAGCGCAAACAAGATAATGCTGCAGCACACGACGCTGCCCGCGGGGCCGATACGCTTCTCGCCAAGGGCGTCCTCCGAGTACCAATTGCGCTTTTCGGCCTTCACCTCGTGTCCCATCGAGCCGCGGAAATGGCGATATTTGTCGGTTCCCACGCCCGAAAGGTACACGTTGACGTGCGGCTTATTGCTCACGCGGAATGAAGTCAGCAGCACCACGGCGATAAACGCCACGATAACCACCATCAGATACATGGCGTCCTTGCCAATAACGTACGGCACGCGGCCAAACACCATGGCCAAGTAAGGCGACACCAGGCCGCTCGAGATAACCGGGAACGCCACGCAGCACAGAATCAGTAGCGCGGCGATGGTGTTGAGGGCCATCCATTCGGTCTTATGGACATTGACCTCAACGTTTTGAGCCGTGGGGTCGACGCCCGAAAGCTTGGCAAGCCACTTGCCCCAGAAGTAGAACGTCGCGGCAGAGCCAAAGGCCAGCACCATGATCATGAGCACGTTGCCGGTCTGAGCAAACGCCACCAGGGCACCCCACTTGGACACGAGCATGCCAAACGGCGCCACAAACATGCCCATGATGCCCAGCATCATAAGGCGCGTCAGGTGCGGCATGCGGCTGAACATACCGTCCATGTCCTCGATATTGCGGCTGCCGATATGATGCTCGGCCGTGCCCACGCACAGGAACAGCAGCGACTTTGCCACCGTGTGGAACAGGATTAGGAAGATGGCGGCCCATACGGCCTCGGGCGCGCCGACACCCAAGCAGGCGCTGATAAGGCCCAAGTTGGAAATGGTAGAGTACGCGAGCACACGTTTGGCGTTGCTCTGCGAGATGGCCATGAGGGCAGCGAGCAAAAACGTGATGGCGCCCACGCTCGTGACCATAAAGCCGGTCACGGGATAGATGGCATAGAGCGGGCTCAGCTTGACCATCAGGAACACGCCGGCTTTGACCATGGTTGACGAGTGCAGCAGGGCGCTCGTGGGCGTGGGGGCAACCATGGCACCCAACAGCCAAGTGTGGAACGGCATCTGTGCGGCCTTGGTGAGCGCGGCGAGCGACAACAGGATGACCGGCATCACCAGCAGCGCGGACTGCGCGGTTCCGGCGCCGGAAAGCTCAATCATGCCCGAGATGGTCAGCGGCATGCCGTTCACGTGCAGGTACATGAGTCCGGCCAAAAACGCGATGCCGCCCAGCATGTTGAGGATGATCTGGGTAAAGGCGTTTTTAATGGCCTCGGGCGTGCGCGTGTAGCCAATCATAAGGAACGAGCACACGGTGGTGATTTCCCAGCCGCAGAACAGCCACTCAAGGTTGTCGCTCGTCACGATAACGAACATGGCCGAGAGGAACAGGAACATGAGCGCCAGGAACTGCGGGCGACGGTCGGGCGCGGTCTGCCCGCGCAGCGCGGCCTCGTGCTCGTCATGGGCCTGGAAGTCCTTCATATAACCCAAGGCATACACGCAGATTAGGCTGCCGACGATGCCGACGGCGAGCACCATGATCACGCTCACGTAGTCCAGGTAGAGCGGCGTTGCCGTGACGGCTTCGGCCGCGGGCAACGTCATGGCTGCAAAGGCGAGCGAGCCCACCAGCTGGACTATGCCGAGCACCGTGGTGAGCGCGTTCCTATATTTGTACGCGTTGTACAGGATTACGGCGCACAGGATGACGTCAATGACGGAGCTGATGATCGAGAGCACATGCGAGGTGCCGGAGGCAACCTCAAAGCTCTGCGGACCCATGCCAAAAAACATGACGGCGACTACAACTGTCACCGCCATAATAATGCCGGAACCTATGAGCCCCACCGCATCGCGGGCGCGGTCGCCGCGCGCGAACAGCATGCCCAGCGCCGGTACCAGCGGAAACAGGGTAAGGAAATACAGTAGCGTCATACCATCACTCCCCCATGCAAAAACGCTGCAATTGTTTAACGTTATAGCTCAATTGATGAGTAGCGGCAGCGGGTTTTCGGTCAACTGGGGAGTTTTAGACGTACGGGGTAAGGAGTCTGTCCGCTTTGGAGCAGAGAGGCGACGCTCCCCCCTATCGCAGCGACAGGCGCGCGGGCCACTGCGCGCGGTTTATTGGCCACTTTGGAGAATGTCCCGATAGGCTCGCGCTGGTCCAAAAAGTTGGCGCGGCAAGAAAAATGCGCCCCCGTGGGCGCACCATCCCGTTCGCTATTCCGCCTTTTTAACGCGTGGCTTGCGGCCGCGCGGCTTATCGACCAGTGCGGACTCACCGCTCTCGCGGTACTGACGGCACCAAGCCTTGACCGAAGACTCGCTGGGAATCTTGTGCTTAATCATGGCCTCGCGAACCGTCAAGCCGTTTTCCAGACGGTCCTTAACCACAGCGAGCTTTACGTCGTACGAATAGGTGTGATGATGCGAACCGGCGTTGAGAACGGCGTCGGCACCGCCCACGGCATACGCGCGGGCCCACTGACGAGCCGTGGCCTGGGGAATGCCAAGCTCCGCAGCGAGGGCGCGATGACCGACCCCCTCTTGGAGGATCTCGACGGCGCGCTGCCTAACCTCGGGCGCATGCGTGCGAGTCCTAGTTGCTTCCGACATACCTGCCACTTCTTAGCCTTAACCGTTAATCTGCTTTCTTACTTGCAAGTTAGATAGTAGCATTTTACTGTTTGCTCAAAGCCTTGATTCTCATTTTCATTGCAACAGCCTCAGGACTCAGCGCAACGCGTTGCG
>CAJMHW010000061.1 GCA_905213325.1 Collinsella aerofaciens | reverse complement strand
GCGGACCACTTGACGCTGCGCGAGCCGCATTCACGCCAATCTGACGTTCAATTTCAAGGGCGCGACCAGAAGGTCAGCGCCCTTTCATTTCACGTCACCTTGGCGCAAATGCGGCTCGCTCGCTGGCATTAGTGCTACATCAGCGTTAACGTTGCCGCACTAAATTAGCTTTGTCGACTCCAGCTTTTCGATGATCCAGTCGTTGACTTTGATGACCGGACGGCGGAAGACGACGCCCAGGGCCAGCGACGGAATCAGATAGCTCGCCAGAATACCCAGCTCAACCCAGTACTCCATATGGTAGGCGCCTGCCATGGCAGCATGCATGGCGTTGATGCCGTGAGTGAACGGCAGGAACGGATAGATCGCCTGGAACACAGGACCGGTCATCTCGATGGGGAACGTGCCGCCCGAACCGCCGACCTGCATGACCAGCAGCACGACGGCGAGCGCCTTGCCGATATCGCCAAACGAAACCGTAAGCGTGTAGACGATATTGGAGAACACGAGACTCGCGACCCAGCCCGCCAGCACAAACTGCAGCGGGTCGTCGCACTGGATGCCAAAGAACAGGATGTCGCCCGCACACACGAGCGTTGCCTGCAGCAGGGCCAGACCGCCAAAGAACAGGTAGCGGCCCAGGTAGATCTCGTGCAGGCGCACGGGGATGAGCTCGTTGATAAGCTCATCGTCAACCGAGACCTTCATCATGGCCGCCAGCACGATCGAGCCGACCCAGAGCGACAGAATCGTGTAGAACGGCGCCATGGCCGAGCCGTAGTTGCGGATCGGATAGACCGGCTTGCGATCGAGCGCGACGGGGCCGGAAAGCGACACGGCCAGACCCTCGGGATCGTTGCCAATCATCGTCTTGATCGTGGCGAGGTCATCCGACATCAAGGCGCCGTCGAGCTCGTCCTTAAACGCACTGATCTTGTCCGACGCCTCGCCCAGCTGATCAGAAGCCTTGTTGACCAGCTTTGCAGCCTTGGAGAGGCCCTTTGCCAGCGAACCGGATGCGTCGGTCAGGCCGCCTACGGCGCTATCCAGGTCGCCCGAGATGCCATCAAGCGAGTCCAGAATGCCCGAAACCGTCTTCTTGAGCTCCTTGGCCTTAACCGAGAACGTGGAATCGTAATCGGATTTGGCACCCGCGATGCCGGCCTTGGCATCAGCGATGGCCTGATCGACCTCGGCACGCGAGTTGTTGACCTCGGCCATGCTATCGGAGAGAGACTTCGCGGTAGCCGCCAGATCCTTGGCATTGTTGCGGTACTCAACGGCGATTCTGCCCAGCGACGTCGCGGCGGACTTGAGGCCGTCCTTCAAATTCTCATCGCTCACCTGGTCGGCAAGGCTGCGGAGCTGATCGGCCATCGCATCGATATCCTTGGCGCGCGCATTGAGGGCCGCAGCGGCATCGTTGAGTTGGGACACCGTAAGGTCGACATGCTGGTTTGCGGTGTCGAACGCCTTCGCGAGCTCGGCAGACACATTGTCGAACGAACCAGCACTTCCATCGATTGCGGCATCGATGGCATCGTTTGCCGCCTTAAGCGCTTCTTTGGAATCATCGATGCCGCTTTTGGCATGTTCCATGAGCTGCTTTGTCGACTCATCGACGGCACCGGTCTGCTTGAGCATGCCGCTCGCCGACGTCAGCGAATCGGACGTGGAGCTCAAAATGCCCGCCAGCGACGAAGCATTTGCCTGAACGTCTCGCAGGTCCTCAATCGAATCGCCGAGCGTCGAGGACAGGTTGGCGATAAAGTTGCTGACCTGGTCGGTGCTCATGTAATCGAGCAGGCTGGACACCGTCTTAAGACCGATGCTCGTAATGGTCTCGGTAAAAGTTTCGTTAACCTGGCTCTGGACGGCGCTCGAACCCTTCTCGGTCACGATCTGCGCAATGGCGTTGGCCTTCTGATTCTCGTAGAACTCGATATCGGCATGCTTCACGTCGGTCGAGAAAAGCGTCATCATGTCAGCGCTAAACGTTTTGGGGATAACGACGGCAGCATAGTACGCGCCCGACTTAACGCCCTCGATAGCCTTTTCGCGATTGTTGAGCACAACCCAATCGAAGCTCTCGTTGCCGCGTAGGGTGGCGGTCACGTTTTCGCCCACGTTAACCTCGACGGGGATCAAATCGCTCTCGTAACCCTCATCGGTGTTGACCACGGCGATCTTAAGATTGCCGGTATTGCCGTACGGATCCCAGCTGCCGGCGATGTTAAACCACGCGTACAGACACGGTACGATAATGAGGCCCATCACGACAACCAAGCCGATCACGGAGCGAGACACGTTTTGGACATCGCGCTTAAACAGATGCAGGATGTTCTTCATTTATGCCTCACCTCCTTTGGAGTGCTTGCCAAGCGCGGTGGTATCTCCATCATTTGTGGCTGTGCTGTCGCTGCCCTGAGATTTATGGTGCGAGCCGATATGCGGCAAGCGGCCCGTGGACTGATCGCCGCCCTTGGCACCACGCTCGCTGGCGTTGAGGCCAAACATGTGGCGGGCGGCAGGAATGGCGGCCGTGTGTTCGCGCATCTCGCGACGCAGGTCCTCATCCGAAAGCGCCGAGATGCGCATCTGGGTATTGAGGCTCGCTCGGATATATTCGATATTGATAAGCCAGCCGCAGATGGCAATAACCGAGATGATCCAAATGACAAGCAGGATGATCTTGCCGTTATTGTCGATATCGAGAACCGTCGACAGGACAAAGAGCAGGACCTGAACGCCCACCACGGCGGCAAAACCGCCCTTGATGTAGTACGGGTAGCGATGTTCAAAGGCGACCGCATGATCGAGCAGTTCGCGACGGTACGAATCGGAATCGAGCATGACGCGCATGGCCGTGCGCAGCGAGTAGCGCTGGCGCGGCAGGTCGTTGGACTCGCAAATCATCATACCGGTCGTGGAGAGCTGTTTATCAAAGAGCAGGTTAAGGTTGAGCAGCAGCGGACGCAGCTGCAGGCCGATAAAGAGCGCCACGATCAAGAACACGCCCAGAATGCACAGGTTAAACAGGTAGTTGAACGAATACATGCCGCCGACCGTCTCGCGCAGCAGATTGATGCCGTAGGTAAAGGGCAGCAGCGGGTGCAGCCACTGGAAGAAGCCGGGCATCATCTCGATGGGGTACATGCCCGACGAACCCGGGATCTGCACGATGACGAGAATGACGCCGATAGCCTTGCCGATATGCTTAAACGTGGTGGACAGCGCATAGATGATATTGACGTAGGTGAACGAAATGGCGATGCCGCCCAGCACGAACAGCAGCGGGCTGACGCACTGCACGCCAATCACCAGATCGCCTACCGTAACGATGATGGCCTGCAACGCGCCCAGGATCACCATGAGCAACCAGCGGCCAAAGTAGCCTTGGCGCGCCGTAAAGCTGCCAACACCTTCACGGTCGACCTCGAGCTTGTAAATGGCGATGAGCACATAGCCGCCCACCCAAAGCGCCAGATTGGTGTAGAAGGGAGCGATGCCCGAGCCAAAGCTCTTGACCGGATAGATTGACTTGGACGTCAACTCAACCGGAGACGCCATGAAATCTGCCACGTCATTGACATCGACGCCCATCAGATCGGCCAGCTCGCCCATGGACTCGGAGGTCTGCAGCGCCGCGATGTCATTGGCGGCGGTTGCAAGCTTGTCCTGGACCTTGGCAAGCGAGGAATCGGTCTGGGACAGCGTGGTCTTGGCCTGGCCGAGCGTAGCGCTAAGCTGCGCCAACGTGCCGCGCGCATTTGCAAGTGTAGGTGTCATACCCGAGACGATACCGGTCAGGTCGCCCGAAACGGCAGCAAAAGAGTCGAGCGCGCTCGAGGCCTTCGGCAGCGCGTTTTGGCCCAAGTCCGTCTGGGCTTGGCCAAGGTTGGTCGCACCGGTATGAATTGCGTTATTGATAGCGTCACTGGCACCCGAAACAGCCGCTGCGTCATTCGCCATGGCGCTCGACTGCGCGGACAGACCGTCCTTGATGCTCTGAAGCTTTTCATTCTGCTCTCGAAGCAAATCGATGGTCGATACAATGCGCGCGTCAATTTCCTCGGAACCTGTCGACGTGTCATTGGCGAGAATCTCCAAGTGCCCGATAACGGCCTTATTGTGGTCGATCGTCGCTTGAAGAGACTCGAGCGAGTTGTCGATACGGGTGGTCGTAGATGTGACCGCGCCCGTCAGCTTGCCGATGGCAGCGTTCGCAGAGGCCGACGTCTTGGTGAGCGCAAGGCTGCCTTCCGAGAGCGCCTTGGAGAGCGAGGCGATAGAGTTGCCCGCCGTGGTGCGAGCTTCGCTCAGCAGGTCGTTGCCCTGGGAGATCGCCTGCGTCAGCGACGGTACCTGGCCTTGCAAGCCGGCAAGTGCCGCATCAGCCGAGGCGATAGCGCCACTCGTCTTATCGATGGCGGCATTCATATCGCCAATCGAATCGCGCACCTCGCCCAAGGTGTCGGACGCCTCGGACACCGAACTTGCCAGCGAGTCCTGAGTCTGGGTTGCCTTGTCCTTTAAATCGACACCGGCATCCTTGGCGATACCGGCAACAGTCTTGCCTACCGTAGAGACAAATTCCGAGTTGATCTGCTCCTCGATGGTGTTTGCACCGGTATCGGTAACCTTGGGCGCAATGGCGCTCTTCTTCTCATTGACGTAGTACGTGAGCTTGGGCTGATGGTAGTTGCCGTCGAGCATCGAAACCAGGTTATCCGAGAAGTTCTTGGGAATCACGATAGCGGCATAGTACTCGCCGCTCTCGACGCCCTCCTTGGCATCGGCCGTCGAGTCGACGAACGTCCAGCCCAACTGATGATTCTCCTTGAGCTGGTCGACCACTTTGTCGCCAGCGTTGAGCTCACCCACCAAGTCGTTTTGGGTGCCTCGATCGTTGTTGGCGATAGCAATCTTGATGCCTTGGGTGTTTCCATACGGATCCCAGTTTGCCACGATGTTATACCAGGCATACAGCGAGGGAATAACGCACACGCCTAGGGTAACCACCAGGGCGACGGGGTTCACAAGCAGTCGCTTAATGTCGCGCTTAAATATCGCAAAGGACACCTTTGCATTGGATAGTTTGCTGCCGAGACTCACGCTTGGACCATCCATCCTGTCGTTAAATCGAATCGTACTATCGACAACCATTGTAGTAGGCGCTTTAACGTCTCAAAGCACAATGGTGTTGAGTTTTGCGGGTAGCAATATACTACGAAGATGAGTTAACGTACAGTTGTACAGTATCTTAAATTTCAGCAGGTCACAAAACCACAACCCGCACAAATAAATGATCCCTTGGGGACGGAGGGATCATTCAAAAGGAAACGAGAGTGGAAAATCTCTCACTTCAAGCCCGCATTGGGGGTGCGGACGATTTCTTGGACCGCGCCTAGGCGTATCCAAGCTTCCTGCG
>CAJMHW010000060.1 GCA_905213325.1 Collinsella aerofaciens | reverse complement strand
CGCAACGCGTTGCGCTGAGTCCTGAGGCTGTTGCAATGAAAATGAGAATCAAGGATTTACAAATTCGTAAACTTTTTTGAAAAAAGTGCTTGCACAGTTCTCGAATCATAGGTTATTATCTTCCTCGTTGAACGCGCGGTTCCAACAAAACGAACCGTGAATCAACAACATAGCATGTCGGAGTGGCGGAATTGGCAGACGCGCTAGCTTGAGGTGCTAGTGACCGCTTTTTGGTCATGCGGGTTCAAGTCCCGCCTCCGACACCATCGCATTTGAGAAGCCTCTTCGGAGGCTTTTTTGTTACCGATAGACGGTGAGGTCCACGATGGAAACGCTTGAACGCAACGAGTGGGCAGATGTTGCCCAACTGGTCGAGATCACGAGCGATGCTGTCATCATTTGCGAGCTCGACGGAACCATTCTGCATGTGAATAATCGCTTACTTGGCTTGATGTGCGAGGAACGTGCCGACGTCATCGGTGGAGATGTTAAAGACGTCCTGTACTCGTCCGCTTTTGAACGTGCGACGGAACATCGTCTGCCATTTGAAACTGATGGCTCCGAGAACGAACTGATGCTCAAGCTGAGTGACGGCTCTTTTATCCCCGTCTTGGTTCGTGCGGGCTCCGTAACGCCTCCACGCATCTTTGGGCGCCGCGCACCACGTGTCCTAGTGGCGCTTCACAGTATCGAGGAACAGTATTCTCACGACCGTCAACTTAAGCGTGCGTTATCGGAGCTTAGAGTGGCGAACAAGCGTCTCTCTGGCACGCTCTCGGTCATTATGAGCACTGTGGGCTCCGATGAGTTACCCAGCCTGCTTGATACTGTTTTGAACCAGCTTGTAGGAACGCTCGATGCTTCGGGTGCCGCTATCTATTTTTCTGAGAGCGGCGGTTTTAAGCTACGCGGTGTTTCCAAGGAGCTGTATGACAGCTACCTGCCTGAGTTTTTGCCGTATGGCGCTGGCATTCCGACGTATGTTCTTCGCGAGTCGCGTGCCTGTCGCTTGTCGATTCAACAGGACCTTGAGGGCGATAGGGCCGCCTCCGGTATGTTCATGGACTTGGACAATCGTTCTAAGCACCTGTTGCGCGTGCAGGATATGCCTCCGTACCGCAGCGAGATTTGTCTTCCCGTTTTTTACGGTACGCAGATCCTTGGCGTGCTTGAAGTTGGTTGGAAACGCCCCCAGGCACCGCTCGCCTATGACGTTAATGTACTCGAGGTCATTTGCGATTACCTGTCTATCCAGCTGGTCGGCATGGCATCGAGCCTTCGCTCTCGTCGTACGGCCGAGCTTGGCCGCTCGCTCAATGTCTTACGTGATGAGTTATTTACCTTTCTAGACGATTCCGCCGCGGCTACTCAGGCGGTATCGTCCGAGATCTGCAATATGCTCAACTGCCATTTTTGCCCTGTTGAGTATGACGCCAGTCTGGACTCCTACGTCATAGATTTTGAAGGCGGCAGTCGCGTTGTTTTGCCGGACGATCCCGAGAAGCTTTTCTTTTCCACGACAACGCCAGCGGCACGTCTGGGGGCTGGCCCTGATGGCTTTGAGGCGTCTGTTTTGGGCGGCACGAGTGCCGAGGACCTTAAACACGTCCGTATAACTCGCGTTGACGAATCGATGCCTATGGGAGGCTGGCTTAGGGCACACGGTCTGCCTTGTCAAGGTCTCTACGTCGACTCCGGCATCGAGGCGGGGCGCCCGCGCTCTGAGGGTGATGGCAAGCACAGTAACGACGCGATTGTCCCTGCTTCTGTTGCGAAGAGACCGACAACGCGCGCGCTGCTGCTTCGTGATGGTAGCCAAGAGCCGATTGATGACCTTGAATATGACTACTTGGTGCACTTGGCGCATGACTTTGAACTGATCTACGAAGGCGAATCTCAAAAGCGCGAGGAGCGCCATATCGCTCAGACGCTCCAGATCGGCATGAGAAATTCCCTAGGGGATGTTCCGGGTATCGCAACCGATTCGGTGTACCTGTCGGCCACGAACTCGGCGTTGGTCGGCGGCGATTTCTATACGCTCATCCGTCTTCCCGACGATTGCGCCGTCATGATTCTGGGTGATGTGTCTGGCAAAGGCATTGAGGCCGCATCGATGTCCGCGCTCGTCAAGACGGCCCTGACGGCATATGCCTGGGAGGGCGCTGGACCGGCCCGCATGGCACGCTCGCTCAATAGCATGCTCATGGGCTTTTCGAGGGTCGAGACGTTCGTGACAGCCTTTATCGCCAAGATTGACCTTAAAGCCGGACGCGCAACGTATTGTTCGGCGGGCCATCCTCCGACCATGGTCATCAGGCCAGAGTCGATGCCGCTGGGTGGCGGCGAGACTCGTGGGGGAGAGGTCGAGCTGCTTGGATGCCAATCGGGCGTAATCGGTGCCTTTGAGAGCATGGTGTACGAGACAGGCGTGTTTACGTTCGCTCCTGGCGACATGCTCTTCATGTATACGGATGGAACGATTGAGGCCCGCGACCGTACCGGAGCGTTCTTTGGCGAGCAGCGCTTGCGCGACCTTCTGCTTTCTGTTTCGGGGGAGGGCGTGTCGGGCATTTGCGGCAAGGTCTTGGGCGAGCTTGACCGATTTACCGAATCGGCGCTGGACGATGACATTGCATTGGTGTCCCTTGAGTTTTTACGGGGTCGTTCATAGACGACGCTGGGCGGGCTGAATCCGTACGGTTGGGGAAACGAATGCATCGAGTGGGCTTTTTTGGGGAACCATGGTCGTATGAATGAGTGGAATGACATAGCGGTTTTGACGCCACCAGGCGATATCGACATCGCCACGGTGCCTGCGCTGCGTCGGCGGTTGGATGCTTTGATTGGCCGCGGCGTGCGTCGTGTCGTCATCAACTGTCAGGCTGTCAGCTTTATCGATTCGACGGGCTTGGCATTCCTGCTTACGCGCGCTCGTGAGCTCATGAGGCGAGAAGGCTTGCTTTCGCTCGTCAATGCATCAGGTGAAGTTGTTCGCTTTTTGGAGATTGCTCGTCTTGTCGATATCCTTCATGTCGCGGGGCCGGCACGGGAGTCTATTCCCGCTATTCCGGTGGGGGAGCTGCCTCGCTGGAGTAAGAGCGTCGAGGTCCGTCAGGGTATCGAGAATCTTCCATACTACCGACATCGCATCGCCGAACTCCTTGAATCGCTTCCGTTGCGCCGTGACGAGCGCTACGATGTCGCATTGGCGTCGGGGGAGGCGCTGGGTAATGCCTATGACCATGCGGGCGGTATCGGGTGCGTCCTGACGGTTCAAGCCTATGGCGATCGCGTTGTGGTTGAGGTGCTTGATCGAGGTGCCGGCTATTCTATCGATGAAACGAGCGAGCCGGTTGCATCTGAGGAACGTGGCCGTGGTATCAAGCTTATGCGTATGCTCGTCGATAACGTGGAGGTTGCTCGTCGTACGGACGGCGCCGGCACGCGCGTGCAGATGGTGAAGCTGTTTAGCGGAGCGCTGGAATCGTGTGCCTAGCCAATCGCTTAGCGCGTTTGGCTACTAAGAACATGCGGCAGACAAGTTTTTTGAAAAAAGTACTTGCGTCTTTTGGACAACTCGCGTAAATTAATAACCCGCAAGCGGACATGGCTCAGTTGGTAGAGCACAACCTTGCCAAGGTTGGGGTCGCGGGTTCGAGCCCCGTTGTCCGCTCCAAACGTAACAGCCCGACTACTACGGTAGCCGGGCTTTTTCGTACCCGTCGCCTGGGCTCGAACCCGCGAGGGAGCGATCGTTTTGGGGCGTGGCTGTGGCGTTGTTTGTCGCGAATGTCCGCTTTGGGCGTATCATCGTGGGCATCTCGCATAACCTCGTTGCAAGGGAGATACGCCCCATGGCTACAGAAAAGTCTTCTTCGCGCTCGTGGATGTCCGATGCCGCGATCTATCAGATCTACCCGCGCTCGTTTAAGGATTCGACTGGTTCGGGTCTGGGCGATATCGCGGGCATTACCCAGCAGATGGACTATCTTGAGCGACTGGGTATCGAGGCCATCTGGCTGAGCCCGTTTTACCCTTCGCCTCTTGTCGATGGCGGCTATGATGTGGCGGACTACTGCGATGTCGACCCACGTCTCGGCTCGCTTGACGACTTCGATGACATGATCGCTGCGGCTCACGCGCGCGGCATCAAGGTCATCGTCGACATCGTGCCCAACCATTCATCCAACCAGCACCCCTGGTTCAAAGCCGCTCTTGCCGCCGGCCCCGGATCGCCCGAACGCGCCCGTTATATCTTCCGCGATGGTCGCGGCGAGCATGGCGAGCTGCCTCCCACCAATTGGAATGCCAACTTTGGCGGCCCCGCATGGACGCGTGTTGCGGACGGTCAGTGGTATCTGCACATGTTTACGCCCGAGCAGCCGGACTTTGACTGGTCATGCCCTGAGGTTCACGCGCTCTTTTGCGACGTCCTGGCGTTTTGGAGCGATCGAGGCGTCGACGGCTTTCGCATTGATGTGGCGCAGGGTCTCGCCAAGGATCTCGACCGCGATGACCTCGACCGGTGGCATCTCGCCGAGGGCGATGACATGGTTGACGACGGCACCCATCCGCTGTGGGACCGCAATGAGGTCCACGAGATCTATCGCGAGTGGCGCCGCGTGTTCGACCGCTATAATCCGCCGCGCAGTGCCGTTGCCGAGGCGTGGGTACTGCCCGAGCGCCAGTATCTCTACGCGCGTCCCAGCGAGCTTGGCCAGACATTCAACTTTGAGTTTGCCAAGGCCACTTGGACCTATGATGACATGCACACTGCAATCGAGAAGGGCTTGAAGGCAGCCGTCGAATCCGATTCCGCCTCGACCTGGGTACTCTCCAACCACGACGTGCCGCGCGTGGCGACACGCTATGCCCTGCCGCAAATCAAGGCGACGCGCTACCACCAGATTGCGCTCGACTGGCTCTTGCGCGACGGGTCGTCTTATGACGAGGACCGTGAACTCGGCGAGCGCCGCGCGCGGGCGGCCCTTTTGCTTGAGCTGGCGCTTCCGGGCTCGGCATACGTGTATCAGGGTGAGGAGCTCGGCCTTTTTGAGGTGGCTGATATCCCGTGGGCTGCACTCGAAGACCCTACTGCGACCAATACGCACGGACCGAAGCGTGAGAAGGGGCGCGACGGCTGTCGTGTGCCCCTGCCGTGGGTGGCAGCGGACGATCCCGCGCATGGCGGATCGTTTGGGTTTTCGCCGGCAGACGCCGATGCAGCGCCTCATCTGCCGCAGCCTGCATGGTTTTCCGATTATGCTGCCGATAAGGAAGAAGCGGACCCGACATCGATGCTTGCGCTCTATCGTGACGCCCTCTGGCTGCGGCGCAAGCTGCGCGGGTGCGCCAACGATCTTGCGTGGCTCGATCTTGACGGGCGCACCGGTCTTGCGGATGGTGCCGAGGGCGCTGAGGGCGGCGTCATCGCCTATCGCCGCGATAACGGCTGGGCGTGTGTGACGAACTTCGGTGCAGCACCTGTGGAGCTGCCGGCGGGCAGGGTCCTGCTCACCTCATCACCGCTTGCAGACGGCAGGCTCGCGCAGGACAGCTCTGCCTGGATCATGCTCGGCGAGATGTAGTGGCCTCTTGCGGCGAGTTTGCGTTTGCCTGCGCCTTCCGTGGTGGCTGATGTCTTCGCGAGGTTCGCGAGGGCGTCGCAAAACTTTTTAAAAAAAGTTCTTGCATTTGGGTGGATCATCCCGTATATTAAATCCTCGCAGGCGGACATGGCTCAGTTGGTAGAGCACAACCTTGCCAAGGTTGGGGTCGCGGGTT
>CAJMHW010000059.1 GCA_905213325.1 Collinsella aerofaciens | reverse complement strand
CAGGAAGCTTGGATACGCCTAGGCGCGGTCCAAGAAATCGTCCGCACCCCCTTTTTGCTGTTAGATAGCATATTCAGTCCCTAATTCACCGCAACTCATTGGTGGTGGCTTACTGGTAGCGAAGGCACTCCACCGGGTCGAGCTTTGCCGCGCGGCGAGCGGGGTAGAAGCCAAAGATTACGCCGATGCCGACGGAGACGCCGAAGGCCAGCAGCACCGTGGCGATTGAAAAACTCGGCGTGATTTGCCCGCCGGCACCGAGTTCGCTGAGAACCCCTGATCCTGCGGCAAACATCGCGAGGCCCCAGGCCAGCAGATAGCCAATCAGGACACCCAGCAGGCCACCGGTGACGCACAGCGCCGAAGACTCGGCCAAAAACTGCGCGGTGATATCGCGACGACTGGCGCCCAGAGCGCGGCGGATGCCGATCTCGCGGATGCGCTCGGTCACGTTGGTGAGCATCATATTCATAATGCCGATACCGCCGACAAGCAGCGAGATGCTGGCGACAGCACCCATGATGAGCGAGAATGCGCCCATAAAGGAATTGAGTGCATCGATGGCGCTTTTCATGGAGGTCGCCGATACACTGTCGTACTCATCATCCTCCGCGATGCCCTTCATCGCGCGCACCTTGGACTCGATGGTCTTACAAAGCTCATCCATATCGGTGCCCTCGGCGGCGAGTGCCGTCACGCTGGGGAATGAAGGATTCTCGTCGCCAAACAGCCCGGAGATGGTTTCGCGTGGCATATACAGCGTGAGCGAGCCCATGGAGTCGCTGCCGCCATCAATCACGCCGACAATCTGCACCTCGCCGTTGGACACCTTGATGGTTTTCCCCAGCGCATCCTGTTCGTTGCCGTACAGCTGATCGGCGCCGCCGCGGCTGATGAGCGCCACGCGCGAGCCTGATTGGGACTCGGCCTGGGAATAGGTGCGCCCCGCAACGAGCTTGCCGGCCCCCACGGCGTCGAGCATGTCGCTATCGACACCCTGTGCCATGACGGTATAGCTTTTATCGCCGGTCTTGTACTCGGTATACGCGCTGTCGACAATGCCGATCTGCTTTATTTGCGGCACCAGTTTTTGAAGCTTCTCGATGTCGGACTCGGTTAGTTCTTGCGACGAATAGATTTGCACCATGCGTGCCGCATTGAGGCCCAGACTGTTGACCAGGCTGTTTTGGATGCCGCCGATGAGCGAAGTCATGGCGATAACCGAGGCGATGCCGATGACAATGCCCAGGATGGTGAGCAGGCTGCGCCCCTTGTTGGCCTCGAGCGAGTGAAGGGCTTCCTGGATGAGATCGCGTGCGCTCATGCCATCTCTCCTTTCGGCGGGTTGGCGGAGGCGGAAATCATGGGCAGGCTATCTACGGCGCTGCGCAGGGTCCGCGGTGCATGTGGAATATACGCGCCGTCGTGAATGCGACCGTCGCGGATGGTCACGGCACGGTCGGCCTCGGCGGCGATGCCGGGGTCGTGTGTGATAAGCACGATGGTTTTGCCGCGCTTCTGGAGCTTATGGAAGGTCTCCATCACAAGCGCTCCAGTGGCGGAGTCCAGGTTTCCCGTCGGCTCATCGGCCAGGATGATGGGCGGGTCATTGACGAGGGCGCGTGCGATTGCGACGCGCTGCATCTGGCCGCCCGAGAGCTCGGATATGCGGTGGTCCCAGTGGTCGACGGGCAGCGTGACAGCCTGCAGCGCGTGCACGGCGCGCATTTCGCGCTGGCTACGGGGCACATTGGTGTAGGCCAGCGGCAGCATGACGTTTTCGATTACCGACAGGCGCGGCAGCAGGTTGAAGCTCTGAAAGACAAAGCCAATGCTCAGGGCGCGAACTTCGGTGAGCTCGTCATCGTCGAGCTCGGCAACGTTGAGCCCTTGCAGGTAGTAGTCGCCCGCCGTCGGCTTATCCAGGCAGCCTAGGATGTTCATGAGCGTTGATTTGCCCGAGCCCGAAGGGCCGGTAATGGCGACGAACTCGCCGGGATCTACCGCCAGGCTCACGTTATGCAGGATGTGGACGCACCCCGCCTCGCTCTCAAAGATGCGGTGCACGTTGCGGATGTCGATAACGGGACGCATTACAAGCCCTCGTCGGCAGACATACTGCCCGAATCCGCGCCGTAGCCGCCGTCAGCCGTTGCGTCCGCTCCGGTGTCCATGACGAGGGTGTCGCCATCGCGCAGCTTGGTAACCGGCACGTTGGGGTTGATCTCGTTGCCCTGGTCGTCGCGCTTGACCTGTGTCTTGCCGACTACGGCTTCGTTGTCGTTTTGCGTCACGACGGTCACCTTCACGCGACGGGTTTGCTTACCCTCGTCATCAGTCGCCACGTTGACGTAATAGTGTTCGCCGTCTTCGGTCATGAGCGCCATCGTCGGCACCATCACCACGTCGTCGAGCTGCTCGGTCACCACCGATACCTCGGCCGTCATGCCCGGCTTCAGGCGCGCGTCGGGCGCCTCGATGAGAATGTCGACGTTAAAGGTTACGCTGCCGCCACCGTTGGCGGCGTCGGAGTTTGCCACCGACGCGATAGCCGTGACGGTGCCCTGGCTCACGATATCGGGAAATGCGGGATACGTGACGTTGGCGCTCTGTCCAACGGCGATCTTTGCGATGTCCTTTTCGCCCACCTGCACGGTCACCTTCATCTTGGACAGGTCGGCGATCTGCATGCACTGCTTGCCGCCGCTCGTATCGCTTTCGCCCATGATCATGCCGCCTGTTACCGTGGCGCCCACCTTGGCGTTGAGCTCCACGATGCTGCCCGAGCTCGGGGCCGTGACCGTACGGCTGCCTGCCTTGGCGTTCGCCTGATCGAGGTTTGCCTGGGCCGAAGCGAGGCTGCGCTGCGCGGCCGATACGGCGTTCGTGTCCGTTGATGCGTCGGAGACGCCAGCCGCTGCGGAAGCTCCATCGACGTCCGTCGTTGGGGTGGCCTGTGCGGCAGCTGCGGCTTTCTGCGCGTTGGCGAGGTCTTCTTGAGCGGCAGCAACTGCACGCTGCGCCTCGGCAACGTTGCGATCGAGCTCGTCATTTTTAATGGTCATAAGCACGTCGCCCTCGTTGACGGATTGGCCTGCCTGCACGTTGATCGAATCGACCGTGCCGTCGACAGAAGGGGAGACCACTGAGGACGAAATGGGTTTGAGCTGGCCTTTCGCCTCGACCGTTGTGGTAAACGGACCCTCGGTCACCATGTCGGTCACAGGCCCACTAGCGCCCTGTGGCTGAGCATTGATAACCAGGGTTGCGACAATGGCAATGAGTGCGATGGTGCCCACGACGCCGGCGGCAATACCGCGTCGGATGAGCTTTTTGCGTCGACGTTCGGCACGTTTTGCCTTGAGCTTGGCATATGCCTCTTCATCGGAAATCTCGGTCGCATCGTTCGCGCGTCCGCTCTGCTTGTCGGCATGTACGTTTGTAATCAGAGGAATCGTTTCGGTGGCACCTTCGGGCGTGTTCTCGGTATCATCCGGGCCCGGGGTGATCGTGGGGACATTCGGCATAGCGTCTCCTTTATAGAAAGAACCTCGATAATTATATGCGCCCACCGGTTGGGGCAGGCGCATAGGACGGTTTCTTTCGGAACTGTTAGATTGGTCGCAGCGGTTCCACGTTGTATGAATGTGCGCGTTGCACTACGAGTGGACAACCACGCACAGGCCGACTTTGATGCAGTCGTGAAGTGCCTTGGCGTCTGCCAAGCGCAGGTTGATGCAGCCGTGGCTGCCGCACCATTTGTACGACTCGGCGTTATCGAAGCTCTTGTCGTTTTGCCAGGTGGCATCATGGAAGCCGATCATGTTGCCCTCAAACGGCATCCAGTAGCTCACCGGACTCTCGTATTTGGGCTTGCCGGTCTCGGGGTCCTTGGCTCCGATCAGGGTGCTGCCGCCGTCGTTGCTGTTGATCTGCCACACGCCCTCGGGGGTGGCGTCTTCGCCCGGTTTGCCCGAGATAAAGTTGGCCTCCCAAACGATATTTCCGCTCTCGTCATAGTAGCGCGCGTGCTGTTCCGACAAGTCGACGTCGATATACGCCTTCCAGTCGGGCTCTCCCTTTGCGGTAAAGGTGTCGGCCTTCTGGGAGTACTTGATCTCGATTTCGCCGGTCTGCTTGTTGTTAATGGCGTCCTCGACCTGCTTGGCGAGCGAGCTGCTGTCGATGGACCAACCAAAGTCGCCGCCTTCGACGGCGCACTGCTTGCCATCGGCGCGTGTCCACCAGCGAGTGGAGCCCACGGTATTAAAGCCGTTAGCGAGCTCGGCTGCCCAGCTGCTGATCTGCGTCGTATCGAGCGTTGGGTTGGCCGGATCGGCAAAGCTGATCCACTGCAATACGGAGCTGCCATCAACCTTGCCAGCATCCTCGCCGTTGAGCTTGAGGGTCACGTTGACGCCCAGGAAGTTGTTGGCGGCATCGCATGCGGCCTGAATCTGATCATCGGTTAGCGTTCCATTGAGCGGCTCATAGGCATCGTTGCCGAGCTTGGAAAGATCTACGGACTCGGCCAGCGAGGCAAGCTCGAGCTCGGCATATTTA
The DNA here is from genome assembly GCA_905213325.1 of Collinsella aerofaciens. Classification (GTDB taxonomy): domain Bacteria; phylum Actinomycetota; class Coriobacteriia; order Coriobacteriales; family Coriobacteriaceae; genus Collinsella; species Collinsella aerofaciens_AG. The sequence goes on along the minus strand of CAJMHW010000059.1, from coordinate 1,385 downwards.
ATGACATGCTCGCGGTTGAGTTTTTCGTTGGAGCGCGCCTTCTCGACGGTAAACTTGCCGACCTGCTCGTCATAGGAGCTATTTGCCTCGAACGTGCCCGAACGGCCCTCGTTAAACTCATCGATGGCGGCGCCCAGATCCTTCTCAAACTGCTTTTGGTCAAAGGTGTCGGAGAGCATGGACAGGTCGACGTCTTGATCAAGATCGACTTCGTTGGAGGTAGCGGTTGTTTTGGTCTTGCCGCTTAAGGATTCCACAAGGCGGACCGGCCATACAAAGGCTTCGTTGTGGCTGATAATTTCTTTTGCGGCAGCTTCGCCGTCGACAATGGGCTCATCGGACTCGGGCTGATAGGTCCAGCTAAAGTCATCGCCTGTCACGGCGAGCTTATAGTGCTTCCATGCCGAATTGACCTTGGTGGCGGCAGACGAAGCGTTGGAGAACGAGACGTCGACGCCGGCGATGGTGGTGTTGGGGTAGGCTACCTGCGAAAATGCTACGACGCCTACGATATAGACAATGACGATTAGACCCAGGACGACAAAGAGCGTCGTCTTTTTGCCCGACTTATTGTTCTCGGCGGGTTTGCGCGCGGGGCCACGATCGCCTCGAGCGTGCGTGTGGGGCTGCTTGGGCGCATTGCCGTTTGCCTGGCGCTGCTGACGTTGTTGACGCTGCTGTCGCTGTTGGTTCGGGCGTTGGGAAGCGTTTGCTGCACTACGCTGCTGACCGTGGCTCGGCGCGATAGGACGCGGCGACTGAACGCCGCCGGTGTGCCTGCTCGGCTGCTGCGGATCGGGAATCAGTTGAGTTCGATCGTTTTGCGACATCGTATGCATATCCTTCGATTTTCGCCTTGCGGTTCATCGTGTTTTTACTGGGCTTGCATTATAGCGATTGCCCTGCTGTTTGTGGTACGGAAACGGTGGCATTCAAAAGAGGTGGGACATTTGTCCCACCTTTGAGTCGTTCTTTGTCGCTATCCGCACACACCGCATTTTGCACAGGCCGAAAGTGCGGCCGGAGCCTGCGCGATGCCGCCCTTTGCCGTCTCGCGCAGCGTGGCCGGCAACGCGTGGCCCACCGAGAGCATGACATGTGCCATCTGGTCAAACGGCACCAGGCTCTTAATGCCTGCGAGGGCGAGTTGTGCCGAGCTAAAGGCCGCAGCCACGCCGATGGCGTTACGGTTTTGGCAGGGCACCTCCACGAGGCCACCGACGGGGTCACAAACGAGGCCCAGCAGGTTACTCAGCGCGATGGAACTGGCGTCAAGCGCCTGCTCGGGCGTGCCGCCGAGCATCTGCACCAGCGCGGCGGCTGCCATGGCGGCGGTGCACCACGTGTTCCATAAATAGCAGTCGAAGAAGCATCTTTCAATACCT
>CAJMHW010000058.1 GCA_905213325.1 Collinsella aerofaciens | reverse complement strand
GCGGGCGCGGCACCGTCAGCGGCCACGGACTCAACAGCAGCGGCCTGGCGCTCTGCGCGATCCCACACGCCCGAGCGGCCGCCCTCCTTGTGCAGCAGGCGCATGTCGACGATCTCCATGCCGCGATCGACGGCCTTGCACATGTCGTAGATCGTTAGGCACGCGGCACTCGCGCCGGTCAGAGCCTCCATCTCAATGCCGGTCTTGCCCGTCACGCCGGCCGTAACCAGTACGTGAAAGCCAACCTGCCCGTCCGCGCGCGCCGGCGCCCAGCCCTCGGGCACGTCCTCGGCCGGCGTCCCCGCCGGAGCGATGGGCACAATGTCGCACTTGCTCTTGGTAATGAGCAACGGATGGCACATGGGAATGATGTCGCTCGTGCGCTTGATGGCCATGATGCCCGCCACGCGTGCGCAGGCAAGCACGTCGCCCTTTTTGGCGCGGTCCTGCAGCACCATGGCCTGCGTCTCGGGATGCATGAGGATGGTGCCTTCGGCGATGGCAATGCGATGAGTCTCGGCCTTGTCGGACACGTCGACCATGCGTACCTCGCCCTTGGCGTCCACGTGCGTCAGCTTGTCGCGACGGGCGTCACGGGCGGGCTCGGTGGCAGCGCTGGCAGCCGGCTGCGCGCCTGCAACGGCATCGCTGTCCGCAGCCGTGACTTTGTGGGCAGACATCGCGGCCCTGCGAGCGGCCTTGGTGGCATCGGCGTACCTGCTCTTGGCCATATGATCATCCTCCGATTTGAGACATAAATCGTTGCGTGCCCTCAATTATCGCGTGTTCCTGCGGTTTGTGGGCCACGGCATCGCGCCAAATCGAAAGTACCTGCATATCATCACCACGGCGCAGCGCCTCACGCACCGAATACTCGGCATCGCTAAACAGGCACGGACGCACGTTGCCATCGGCCGTCAGGCGCAGACGGTTGCAGTTCGCGCAAAAATGATTGGACATGGCGCTGATAAAGCCGACCGTTCCCGCCGCGCCCGGAAAGTGCCAATAGCGCGCAGGACCCGCGCCGGCAGGAGCGTCGTTGATGTCGAGCGGCTCGAGCTCGCCCAGTCCCGTCGCGGCGGCCCCGGCATTGATGCGCGCCCGCAGCTCGTCGCTCGGCACGGTGTCGCTCGCGTCCCACAGCTCGGGATTGAGTGTGGGCGCGTGAGGGTCTACGGCACAATGCGAGCTCGTGTGCTCGTCGCCGATGGGCATGTATTCGATAAAGCGCAGGTGGATGGGACGGTCGAGCGTGAGCCGCGCAAGGGACGCCACATCCTGGTTGAACCGGCGCACCACAACGCAGTTGACCTTAACGGGCTCAAAGCCCCAAGCCAGCGCCGCGTCGATACCAGCCATGGTCTGCTCGAGTCGACCCAGGCGCGTGATCTTTCCAAAGAGCGTAGGGTCGAGTGTGTCGAGCGAGATGTTAACGCGGTTAAGCCCGGCGTCTTTGAGCTGCGGCGCCAGCTTGGGCAGCAGAGCGCCATTGGTGGTAAGCGAGATGTCCTCGATCTGCGGAATCGCGCGGATGTCACGAATGAGCGGAATAATACGGCGGCTGACCAGCGGCTCGCCACCCGTCAGGCGTACGCGGCGAATGCCCTCCCCCGCCACCATGCGCACAAAGCGGGCGATTTCCTCGGCGCTGAGCAGCTCGTCGTGTGCACGGGGCGCCACGCCATCGGCCGGCATGCAGTAAATGCAGCGGAAATTGCACTTGTCGGTAACGGCAATGCGCAGGTAGTTGATATCGCGGCCAAAACCGTCATGTTGCACGTGCCCGTCCACGCAGCCCTCCCCTCACGCAGCGTTTTATTCTTCGGAAAACATAATACCCCACGAGAGAATCACGCCGACACCCGTACGACAGGACAGGCCGCTTCGAGCAAAACGGACTTCCCAAGCCCATCCTCAGCACAGACCATCACAACATTCGATGCTTTTCCCGTTTTTGGCAAAAAACGTCGAATGTTGTGATGGTTTGCCTGCCCACGGCACCCCGTAGAAGGACCAAAGCGCCCCTAAAGGCCGCCATCCCAGTGCCGAATCACGAATTCTCGCAGGTCGTTCTGACGTTTCTGGAATGCCTCGCTCCGGTCGCACTTAAGGCCCATAGCGAGCGCGATAGCGTTCATCGCCCGATGCAATTGCAGCTGATGGGCAAACTGAGTCCCGGTGAGGACGATCATCCTAAAGCCCAGCGCGCTCAGCACGGTCATACGCTCCGCATCCGACGCGCTGCGCTGTTTATCAAGATGGTCCGAGCCGTTGTATTCAATCCCCGTACCGCTCGCAGGCGCATATACGTCGATCTCGAAATACCCGGCCTTTGCGAGATACTTGAACTCGTTGGGAACATCGACCCGATGGTTGAGCTCGACCTTGGCGTATCCCAGCCCGCCCTGGGAACGTTTTGCTACGACCATGATTGCGGTGGCCGTCTCCATGGGCGACCGCGCGCCATCGTGCACACGTTTGAGCACGGCGACCGCGCGTATGGCCCCCTGACGAGATCGGTTCTCATTGCAATGGGCAATCAAGTCGGCAACGGTATACCTCTGCCCCATCTCAATATAATCGCCTGTCGACAGATGATTCAAATGGTATCGGGCACAGATTTCATATCCATATTCCAGCTGTTCGGGCTCGCTCATCCACGAACCCGCTTGGACAAAGCACATGACCTCATCAACCACCAGAAGGTCCTCCGCCACCTCGATAAGATGGTCTGGAGGTACCGGCGCCCCAAACACGTGGCACCTAAATCCAGCCGGCGTCGAGCGCTCAAAATCGAAGTTGACGAGCGTGTCGACATGATCGAGCTCTTCTCGTGGAATACCGAGCGAGACCAGATAGTCGGCAACGATCCCGACTGCCGTTGAAGCCCTCAGCCCCTTGGCATCGAGTCCCAATTTGGGCAGGCCCGCGGTCGGCTCCGCCTCGTTAGCAAGCGAGTCCTCATCGTATAGGCTGCTTGCTCGCGAGAGCGGCTCGAACGGGCGCGCCACGTTGTGGTACAGCCAGGCAGTCTTATGGGACAGGACGATCGGCAGGTCCATGAGCCCTCCAATGGAGTCGGATAACCAACCTTATTCCCCTGCCCACGAGTCCGCACACCTTCGTGCGCAAGAAAGCGATTCCGCCCGTTCGAGTGGCAGAAAAACCATCACAACATTCGATGCTTTTCCCGTTTTTGGCAAAAAACGTCGAATGTTGTGATGGTTTGAGTCGAGGTGAGGGGCACGGAGGGGTCAAAGCATCGTGCTTGGAGCGTGACTATTTTTTCGCCCCGTCGTCAACACAAACCTTGACTCTACAATCGTTATAGGGTTTTCACTACACTGGTACGTAAACAAACCCAGCCAGAAAGCCCCGCCCATGGAACACGACCTCACACGCGGCAATGTCCTTAAGACCATCGCGGTCTTTGCCCTGCCCTATATGCTCTCGTACTTTTTGCAGATGCTCTACGGCATGGCCGACCTGTACATGATGGGGCAGTTTAGCGGCGCTGCCGGCATCACCGCCGTGGGCAATGGCGCGCAGACGCTCTATATCATTACCGTGACGCTCGTGGGCCTGGCCATGGGAACGACGGTTATCGTCGGCCACGCCGTGGGCTCGCGCCGGTTTGACCGCGCCGAGACCGCCATCGGCAACACCATCACGCTGTTTATGGGCGTCTCGGTGGTGCTGGCCGCTGTCCTGCTCGCACTGTGCCCGCAGGTTGTGGCGCTCATTGGCACGCCGCCCGAGGCGGTCGAAGGCACCGCCGCCTACCTGCGCATCTGCTTTATGGGCATTCCCTTTATCGCCGCGTACAACATCCTCTCGGCCATTTTTCGCGGCCTGGGCGATTCGCGCTCGCCCATGTACGTGATTGGCGTGGCATGCATCATCAACATCGCGCTCGACTTTCTGTTTATCGGCCACATGGGGCTCGGCCCCGTGGGCGCGGCGCTCGGCACGGTGACCGCGCAGACGGCCAGCGTTGTCCTCGCGCTCGCGTGGCTCAAGAGCCGCCGCACGAATATCCACGTTAAGCGCAGCGACCTGCGCCCCCAGCCCGAGGTGCTCGGCAGCATTCTTAAGATCGGCGTGCCCGTGGCCGTGCAGGACGGCTGCATCCAGGTGGCGTTTATGTTTATCACCGTCATCGCCAACCACCGAGGGCTCGTCGACGCCGCCGCCGTGGGCCTGGTCGAGAAGATGATCAGCTTTTTGTTCATTGTGCCGAGCTCCATGGGCGCCACCGTCAGCGCGCTCACGGCGCAAAACGCCGGCGCAGGCAAGAGCGATCGCGCGCGTCAGGTGCTCAAAGATGCCATGACCATCTCGGTGGTGTACGGCTGCCTGATCACGGTGCTGATGTGGCTGGTGGCTCCGGCGTTTATTGGCTTTTTTGCCAAGGACGCTGCAGTAGTCGCGGCCGGCACCGGTTATATGCGCAGCTACATTTTCGACGCGATTTTTGCCGGCATCCACATTTGCTTTAGCGGCTTTTTCGCTGCATACGGCAAGAGCTACATCGGCTTTGCGCACAACGTGCTGGCGGTGGCGCTCATTCGCGTGCCGGGCGCGTGGCTGCTGTCGAACGCCTATTCCGACACGCTGTTTCCCATGGGCATCGCTTCGCCGTGCGGGTCGATTTTGTCGGCAGTCATCTGTGTTGTCGCGTTTACCGTGCTCAACCGGCGCGGGGCTTTTGACAAGTTGGTGGCGTAGCGGGGCGACGCGAAATCGCCCTCATCGACGACATCATCAGCGACGACCCCACAACCTACGTGACGCAGATCACGGTGCCGGTTGTCCCTGCAAAGTAAGAGCCGCCCGGAAGGCATCGCGCTTCCAGGCGGTTCTTACTAATCATCATCCAGCAACTCGAATCGATTTCTAGATATCACCAATGCAGCATAATCTTGGCTTTGGTGAAAAACATGGGCAATCACAACGTCCTCGTTATCGTAGTAATAAAGCATTACATAAGAATTAACGAGGCAAGCATGGTAACCAAGCACTGCAAGCTCGGGTAACTTCGATAAGCCGTAGTCAACTACACCACTTTGAAGAAGCTGGAGCTGACTACGGTATTTATCAAGAAAGTGCCGGGCGGTAAAAATACCATGCCCCAATAGATAATCAACAATATCGTCAACTTCTTGTTCAGCTGTAGGCAGAATCTTGACGTTATAGGCCATATTTTGCCTCAAGGTCATCGAGGGCCTCAAAGGCATCACGCGCCGTGCCGGCAGCACGCTCCCGCTCGGCCACAGCTATACGAGCCATCAGGCGAGCCTTAGCCTGTTCCTGAACCATGAGGTCGTAGTCCTCGGATCGAAGTACAACAAATTTGCTATAGCCGTTTTTTGTAACAGTCACTGGACCAGTAGTAGTTTCAACGAGCTCCGAGAATTTCGCGGTGTCCCGCATATCTTTAATTGGAACGCAAACAGGCATGGCACACTCCTAACATAATTGTGTACATAATTATGAAGTATAGCTCAGCTAACGAGCGTCGGCTACAGGAGAACTACCATGTCGAGGACAGTCCCCGATATGGCGGTTTTACTCCTCCGGAATCGGAAACGCACGGATGAACTCTGCAGGCGAGAAGGTCTTGATGGTCGAGCGCACAAAAGCGGCGCGGTCACGCGTGATGATAAAGTCCACGCCGGCACGCTCGGCCATCGCACGGATACAGCCGTCCTCAAAGTCCGGCTCATCGGAATAGGCGGAGGTAAAACAAGCTTCTTGGTCGAGAGGCTCTACCGAGTAGCTCTTAAGACAGTCGCGCACTACCTCGCGGGCGCACGCCTCGCCTGCCTGTTTAGTGAGAATGTAGTACGCGTCCTTGAGAGAGCAGGCCGAAACAACGCCCTCGATAAGCCCCACGTCAACAAACCCCTTGATGGTTTGCGCCGCCCCATGCTCCGACCGACCCGGAAGCACGCAATCGAGCAGAAAATTGGTATCGAGAAATGCCCTCATAGGTAGCGCTCCCTCGCGACGCGCTTTTCATCTTCAACCGTCATCGTATCGAGCGGCGTTCCCTTTGGCATTTTGGCTACGATATCGAGATACTCCTGGTAGTCCTCATCCTCCGCGAGCATCTCGCGAATCTCCTTCCAGGTGATCTTGGGATGCCACATCGTACCCACGTCGCGCTTGGGCTTGCCCGTGCCGCACGTCGGTTTTGCGCCCCCACGCTCCTGGGCAGCGTCATATTCCACTGCAACCGGGCCTTGATAGTCGAGCGGCACGATTTTGAACAACGGCTTGCTCCGCTTGAAAACCACAACCTCCTCGCCCTCATTAGCAACCTTTTCGGCCACCTGCGTAAGGTTTTGGCGCAGCTCCGAAAACGCGACCGTAACCATAACTGCTCCTCTCAACATATATCTTCACTGCTAAGTATACACGTTAATGTTAATGTTAACGTGTATAAGAATCACCACAATGGGGGCGATCAACCATTACTGGCGCCTCTGCTTCGTATGAATCTCTTATCGCTCCGGAACGGCACCGGTCCGCAGGGTCACCCTCAGCAACCTACATGACGCAGATCATGCTGCCCGCCACCACGCCCAAATAAAAACCTCCCGGAAAGTATCAACCTTTCCGGGAGGTTTTCTAATTTGATTATCGATGTCCTAAGCCTGGGGCACCTCACCGGTAGCCAAGATCTGCTCGAGTGCGTCCTCATCCAGCACGGGCACACCCAGCTGCTCAGCCTTGGTGAGCTTGGAGCCCGCTTTGGGACCGGCGACCAGATAGCTTGTCTTCTTTGACACGCTGCCCGAAACCTTGGCGCCGAGCACCTTGAGCGCCGCACCTGCCTCGTCGCGGGTGCGGTTGACAAGCGTGCCGGTGAGCACGAAGGTCAGACCCGCGAGCGGCTGTGCGTCGGCGAGCTCGCCCGCTACGCCGGCAT
>CAJMHW010000057.1 GCA_905213325.1 Collinsella aerofaciens | reverse complement strand
GGGCAGGTCGTCGAGCGTGGCCTCCGCCACCTCGCCGGGCGTGCCCATGGCGGCCACGGCCTCCTCCTCGCTCATACCGTCCTCCATGCGGTCGGCGATGGCCTCCGCATAGAACGCCTTGGTCTCCTCCACCTGCTCGGCCGGCAGGCAGGCGAGCAGCTCGCCCAACCGGCCCAGAAACTCATCGCGCGTCATGGTGCGCCCCCTCAACGTATGCGTAAATTTCCCGTACGGACGGCCACTCGGCCAGGAACTCCTCGATGCGCGCTCGCCCGTCGTCCGTGATGCGGTAGTACCGGCGCAGCCGCCCGTTGTGCTCGGCGGAGCGCGCCGTGATGCACCCGGCCTTCTCCAGGCGCTTGAGCAGCGGGTAGAGCGTCGACTCCGTGAGCCCCATGCTCGCCGGTACGTCCTTCACGATCTGGTAGCCGTAGGACTCCTCGCCGGAGACGGCCGCGAGCACGCAGGCCTCCAGGAAGCCGCGCTTCATCTGTGCCTCCATCCGCACACCTCCTCTCGTCATATACTATGCTATACACACTATACGATGCAAGGTATTAGACGTCAACTCTCATCGCGAAGATTCTCCGGCCCCTGCGCGCTGCGAACGTGATGTCGCGGGGCGGTTGGCATTATGCATGAAACGCAAAGCAACGCACAGACGACAGCAGCAGTCCAACACTGGCTGGAGACGCCGGGATGCCAAGAGGAGGCGCATGCCGCGGTTGAGAACATCGCCCGCCCCAGGGGACGCGAGCGAATCAACCCGAAAGCAAGGGGCTTAATTATTCCCACTCTTTCACATGCGTTTGCAGTGACGCTAATCCAGTTGATTCTAGGTTGGTCGTCAGTCTTGGCCATCTTGCCACCGAATCCCGCCGTGTGTCTTCGCGTAGGCGTTTGGGACAAAACGTGGGACAACGCAGAAAACTTTTCGCCATCGAAGGCCCGCAGTTTCATTTTTGTCTCAGGGACAAAAACAGGCAGGATTACAGGTTGCAGACATCCTGGCTGAGGGCATGGATTCGCCATTTCAGCCCCTCTTCACCCATTTCGAGGAAGGAATCATAGCTAGCGGCTTTATCCCTGCGCGTTTCCGCAGGTCAGAAGTCGTATGCTGTGACCATGACTAGAAGAATCGTTGCTGGGGGCTTGGTATTGAATCAAGGTGCGCCTTATTGCAGATATTCCTCAAAGAACGCTTTCAGCTTTTTAAACGGAATGACGTCCATCTGATCGTAAAGGTCGGTATGGCTGGCGCCGGGGATAATGAGCAATTCCTTGTTGTCCCCCGTCAGCTTGCCGTACGCGGTTTCGCTGAAATAGCGGGAGTGCGCCTTTTCGCCATGCACCAGCAGTACCGCAGAGCGAATTTCGCTGCTGTATTGCAAAATCGGCATATTCAGGAACGGCAGCGAGGACGTCACATTCCAGCCGCCGTTGGAGTTCAGGCTGCGGGGATGATAGCCTCGCGGAGTCTTGTAGTAGGCGTAATAGTCCGCCACAAACTGCGGCGCATCCTCCGGTAGCGGATCGACCACGCCGCCCGCCAGCGCATAGCTGCCGTTTTTATAGTCCTCGGTGCGCTGCGCGTTCAACGCTTTCCGTTTTTCAAAGCGCGCCTGCTTGGAATCCTCGGCGTCAAAATAGCCGTTTGCGGTCACGCGGGTCATATCGTACATGGTCATAGCCGCGGTAGCTTTGATACGGGTGTCTATGGCCGCCGCATTGACTGCCATGCCGCCCCAACCGCAGATACCGATGATGCCGATACGCTCCGGGTCAACGCTTTCCTGCACAGAGAGGAAATCCACCGCTGCGCAGAAGTCCTCGGTGTTGATGTCCGGCGATGCCACATGGCGGGGTGTACCGCCGCTCTCGCCGGTATAGGACGGGTCAAAGGCAATTGCGAAAAAGCCCAGCTCCGCCATTTTCTGCGCATACAGACCGGAGGACTGCTCCTTCACAGCGCCAAACGGGCCGCTAACAGCGATGGCGGGCAGCTTGCCATCCGCGTTCTTAGGCACGTACACGTCGGCAGCCAGCGTGATGCCGTATCGGTTGTGGAAGGTCGCCTTGCTGTGCTCAACCTTGTCGTTTTTGGGGAACACCTTGTCCCATTCCTGCGTCAGTTTCAACTGCTCCATGCCTAAGCCTCCTTGTCAGTCGCTTTAAGGTACTGCTCGTCATTCACGGGCTCCAACCACTCGTTGGAGGCCTCCTCGCCCGGAACCTCCATCGCGAGATGGGAGAACCAGCTGTCGGGCGCCGCACCGTGCCAGTGCTTTACGCCCGCGGGAATATTTACTACATCGCCAGGGCACAGCTCCTGTGCCGGTTTGCCCCATTCCTGATAAAGCCCTCGACCAGCCACGCAGACGAGAATCTGCCCGCCGCCGCTTTTGGCGTGATGGGTGTGCCAGTTGTTGCGGCAGCCTGGCTCGAACGTAACGTTGTAAATGCCGACCTGCTCGGTGGAAAGGGGCGCGAGGTAGCTTTGCCCGATAAAGTACTTCGCAAATGCGTCGTTGGGGGCACCGATGGGAAAGGCCATCTCGTTTTGATGCTTAGCTCTTGCATCAGCGGCATTGTCATCCGCCCAGACCTCCTTCGCCATGCGAAAGGCCGCCCACGCCTTGGGCCATCCCGCATAAAACGCCGCATGCGTAAGGATTTCCGCTATCTCAGCCCTGGTCACGCCATTGTTCTTTGCGGACATCAGATGATATTGAAACGAAGAGTCCGTCAGGCCCTGCGCCATTAGGGCAACCACCGTCACTATGCTGCGATCTCGAAGGGAAAGCCCGTCTTCTCGACTCCATACCTCGCCGAACAGCACATCGTCATTGAGCTGTGCAAATTTGGGGGCAAAGTCCCCCAGGGCATCCCTGCCCGCTGTCTGCTTAATCGTCATGTTTGATTCCTCCTGTCGATGGTTTTGAGTACAAACTGCTTTCGCGCAGCTAAGCCGCGCCTAGATTTCCATGCCCATTCGATGCGCCTGCTCCAGAGCGGGATGCCCGGCGATTTCGCCCACGCCGTTCACGCCGCCGGCGAAAACCGTTCCGGCAAGCGCGCGCCTTTGGCGAAAATCCCTTGCACTCCTTATATATATTGACGAAAATAAAGGTAATACCTAAACCTAACTTTAGGTCAAGGAGTAAATTCGAGATTTGTCCGGAGGAACCATGTACACAATCGGACAGGTGGCGGATATGTTCGGTCTGCCCGTTTCCACGCTGCGCTATTACGACAAGCAGGGATTGTTCCCGGAATTGGAGCGGACATCCGGCATTCGCCGATTCGGCGATACGGAACTCGAGGCGCTTCGGGTCATCGAATGCTTAAAGAAGGCTGGGATGGAGATCAAGGACATCCGGCTGTTCATGGAATGGTGCGCGGAGGGCCCATCGACATATCCCAAGCGCAAGGCCATGTTCGAGGAGCGGAAGGCCCACATGGAATCGGAAATCGCGAACATGAACCGTGCGCTGGATATGTTGAAGTTCAAATGCTGGTACTACGAGCAGGCGATCCAAGATGGCAACGAGGATAGAGTGAAGGCGCTGATTCCCGACGATTTGCCGGAAGAGATCAAAGATACCTACGATAGCGCCCACGCTCAATAATGCCGCCCGATGCTCAAGGGGCTTTGGCAAGGAGTCGTTTAGGCAGACATGCAAAAAGAAAGCCTCCGAACAGAAGGTTCGGAGGCTGTTATTCCCGTCATTTCGCTGATGGCTTTGCTCTATGGCGACGCCGAAACAACATCGGGCGGTACTCGACGGTATCAAAACGCAAGCTCAGAAGCCAGTTCCCGTTATTCCCATAGGCATAAGCGCATCTGTTCGCGATTGCCTATCGATGCTTTGCCTCGAGCACGGCAGACACCGCATCGAGGAACTCACGCACATGGTCTGCGGGGTGCGGCGAATGAAGCAGCCCGTAAGACACGAGACAGTCCCAATCGGTAGGGACGGTTTTGAGCATGGGGTGGACGTTGGCCCACAACGGCAGCGTCGCAAGCGCGAGGTCCTCGTTCGCGCCGCGATTGAACACCTCCGCCCGATATTGCGGGAAGTCTACGAGCGCGATTTGAGGATGATGCAAGAGTATCTCGTCGCGCACGCGGTCGATTTCGGCGTTCCAGCCCCGGCGTATAAGCATAAGACTGTGATTGTGGAGGTCGTCGAATGTGACGATGTCGCGTTTGGCGAGTTCATTGTCGACGGGAACGGCGCACCAGAGCGGCTCGCGCGAAAGCTCGAGGCCCAGGCACCCGCGCTCTTTAAGAAAGGCATCGTCGAAAATCCCCGCCACGATATCCATGTCTTGCCCGAGGTTCGCCAAACCGCGCGCCGCCGAGGGTGTGTTTTCAAACGTGACCACCTGAAGGCTCATGCCAGGGCAACGTTCCTTCACCTTCGGCCACAGCTTCGTGAGCGGCGTGCTGGGCGTCATGAGCGACACTCCCACGCGGATGATGCGCTTTTCTCCACGCTCGGCGACGCGGGCGCGTGCGATTGATTCTTGAGAGTACTGCACGATATGGCGGGCGTCGGCGAGCAGCGACCTGCCTGCTCGCGTAAGCGAAAGCCCCTGATGCGATCGGTGGAACAGCGTAAGGCCTAGCCGCGACTCCAGCAGGTTCATCTGCTTGATGACGGCCGTGGGCGTGATGAAGGACTCTTGTGCCGCTTTGGAGAAGCTGCCCGCCTCCGCCACGCGGATGAAAGTGTCAAGCTGTGGGTTGTACATCGATCCTCCTGTCACGCATTATGTGCCGTATATACCCCATGGTTATATCCATCATTCCAACGTGAACTTCTCGCACGTCAGTAAACGCCGTAGCCTTGTATTCGAAAAGTCGCCATTAAGGAGGAGACCATGGAGTATCTGAAGCTCAACAACGACGTAGAGATGCCCATCGAGGGTTTGGGCACCTTCCTCATGACCCCAGACGAGGCCGAGCCAGCCGCAACCGCCGCGCTCGCGGCTGGCTACGAGCACATCGACACCGCCAACGCCTACATGAACGAGCGCGCCGTGGGCCGTGCCATCGCCAAAAGCGGCATCGCGCGCGACAAGATCTTCGTCTCCACCAAGCTCTGGCCGAGCGTCTACGACGCGGGCATGCCGGCGGTGGACGCCACGCTCCAGCGCCTAGGGCTCGACTACGTCGACATGCTCATCCTGCACCAGCCGGTAGGCGACTACCTGGCCGCGTGGCGCACGATGGAGGAGGCCTACCACGCGGGCAAGGTGCGCGCCCTCGGCCTCTCCAACTTCCCGCAAGACAAGATTGCCGAGGTCATCGAGGTCGCCGACATCAAGCCGCAGCTCGTGACCGTTGAGTGCCACCCCCACCACGCCCAGCGCGACCTGCGCGCCTACCTCGCGCTGTACGGCACGGTGATCGAGGCGTGGTACCCGCTCGGCCACGGCGACAAAGGTCTTCGGGAGGAGCCCGTCTTCGTCGCTCTCGCCGAGAAGTACGGCAAGACCCCGGCCCAAGTGATCCTGCGCTGGCACGTGCAGATGGGCACCTCCATCATCCCCGGCTCCAAGAACCCCGCCCACATCGCCGACAACGCGAACATCTTCGACTTCTCCCTCACCGAAGACGAGATGGCCGAGATTGCCAAGCTCGACGGGACCATGACCTACTACACCGCCACTGAGGAAGCACTCGCGGACTACCTGGCCATACGCCCCGATTTCGACGCGCAGGAGTAGCGCTCAGACGATAACGGACCAACCAAGCCAACGGAGGAGATGCCCCATGACCGCAAACCCGACCGTGACTAGAAGAAACTTCCTACTCGGAGCCGCGCTGTGCGCAACGATGCTCTCCGGTTGCAACCAAGGTGACGGCGGCCAAGCCGCCGCCGAGGACCAGCCCGCCGCCGCGCCCGCTGCAGGTGGCAACGTCCTCGTGGCCTACTACTCGGCACAGGGCCACACCGCTGCCGTAGCTCAGACCATCGCCGACGAGCTCGGCGCCGACCTCTTTAAGGTGACGCCTACGGAGCCCTACTCCGACGATGACCTCGACTGGACCGACGACAGTAGCCGCGTGACCCGCGAGCACGAGGACGAGAGCCTGCGCGACGTCGAGCTTACGCAGGTCACGCCGAACGGCTGGGAGAACTACGACACCGTGCTCGTGGGGTATCCCATCTGGTGGGGCATCGCGGCCTGGCCCATCGACAACTTTATCTCAGGCAACGACTGGAACGGCAAGACGGTGATCCCGTTCTGCACCTCTTCCTCCTCGGGTCTTGGCCAGAGCGGCGAGCTACTCGCCGAGGCCGCGGGCAGCGGAGAGTGGCAGGAGGGTCAGCGCTTCTCGTCCAGTGCGGACGAGTCCGGGGTTCGTGATTGGGTCGCCGGTCTCGGCCTGGCATAAGCAATTAGAGATGACAGACCGCCGACAATCTGGGAGTTTCGAATGATCTTATACTTCACCGGGACGGGCAACTGCCTCTACGTGGCGCGCGAGCTGGCCGCAGAGGGCGAGAGGGTCCTGAGCATCCCGCAGGAGCTGCGCCGCGAGGGCGAACTCGCCTACGCGGACGATACGATTGGCATCGTGTACCCCATCTACGGGCACATGATGCCCGACATGGTGAAGACGTTCCTCGAGCGCGCGACGCTCGACACGCCCTACCTCTACTTCGTCTGCACCTACGGCAACCGGCACGCCAACGCCGTCGAGCTGTGCCTGGAGGACGCGCGGGCGGCGGGGCTCAACCCTGCCTACGTGACCACGCTCCTCATGGTGGACAACTGGCTGCCCAACTTCGACATGGACGAGCAGCGCGCCCGCATCCCCGAGAAGAAGATCGGCGAGAACCTTGCGCGCATCCGCGCGGACGTCGCGGCGCGCCGCCAGTGGCTCGAGCCGGTGACCGACGAGGATCGCGCGGCGCACGAGCAGTTCATGAGCCGGGGCTTGCGC
>CAJMHW010000056.1 GCA_905213325.1 Collinsella aerofaciens | reverse complement strand
AGCTGCGGAAACGCGGGGTCCGTTCAGGCTGTTGCGTTGAGATTGAAAATCAACCTGTTTGCTCAAAGCAGTTAATTAAAGTAGACGCGGCGTTATCTGGGCATTTGGCACCAAATTACGACATTTCTTTATCGATTATTTACGCTGGTAGCTGACTCGCAGCTAATCGTCATTCGCTTGCCAACAAAATTGGCATCTCTTTGTGTCCTTTGGTATAGAGGATATAGTTATTAACCCCTCCCCCAATAATTTTGAGTGATCTGCGAGGCAGTAGACGTCCTCACTCCTCATGATTACCGCGCATTGCCATTCATCGGAGCAAAACAAAAAGGGCGGGACCTGCTGCGCTTGCAGGCCCCGCACCGGTTGACACCCGACGGGACACAGCCGGGCGAGACGGATCCGTGCTACCGCCCCGCCTGGCCGCGATGTTCAACTACAGCTCGTTGGCCGCGTGATACGCCGTGCGAATGGCGCTCGCAATGTCGGCGGTGCGCTCACCCGAGCAGTCGCCCACGCAGGTCACGGGCACCGTCACGCCATCCAGGTCAAACGCGTTGGCCTTGGAGCCCACGGCCATCACCACGCAATCGCAGGCGATCTTCACCGGCTCCTCGGCGCCGTCCTCGGTGGTGCGAACAGCCTCCACGCCCTCGTCGGTAATGGCGGTCAGGCGGGTCTTAACATGCTGCTCCACGTTGTGCTCTGCAAAGTCGCTCATAATCAGCGGCAGAATGGTCTCGGACTCGCCCGCGGCAATCTTGTCGAGCATCTCCACGATCGCCACCTCGCAGCCGTGCTGCAGCAGGTACTCGGCAGTCTCGGTGCCCACCAGGCCGCCGCCAATGACGGCGACGCGGCCGCTGAGCTCCACCTTGCCGGCCAGCACGTCCCAGCTCGAGACGACCTTCTCCGAGTCGGCGCCCGGAACGGGGATGACCACGTCGTGCGCGCCCACGGCCACAATCGCGGCGTCGGCGGCGTTGAGGTCCTCAGCGGTAGCGGCATGACTGAGCTCCACCTTCACGCCCAGGCCAGGCAGAATCTTCTCGTAGTACTCGACCGAGCGCATAATCTCGTCCTTGCGCGGAGGCGCAGCCGCCAGCACAATCTGGCCGCCCAGATGATCGCTCGCCTCGCAGACGGTCACGTCGTAGCCGCGCTTGGCCGCCACGCGCGCGGCCTCCAGGCCGGCGATGCCGCCGCCCACCACGGCGATCTTCTTGTCGCCCTCGCCCGGTTTGATGGCGATGGTCGCCTCGTCGCCGTTCTCGGCATTGAGCACGCACGAAATGTACTTGCGGTTTTGAATCGCATCGACGCAACCCTTGTTGCAGTTGAGGCACTCGCGGATGGGCTCACCCGTGGCGGCCTTCAGCGCAATGTCGGGGTCGCACATGAGCGAGCGGCCATAGGCGATGATGTCGGCGGCGCCGTCTTCCAGAATCTTCTCGCCGGCCTCGACCGAAACCACGCGGCCCACGGTTGCCACCGGCACGGAGACCAGGGCCTTGACGCGCTCGGCCACGGGCAGCGTCCAGTTGTAGGGCATGGCGCCCATGGGCGGAATGGTGTCGCCCATGTTGCCGGTGTGGTTGGCCTGTGCGACCTGGATCATATCGATGCCCGCGCCCTCGAGCAGCTTGGCGAACTCGCAGGCCTCGTCGGGCTGCAGGCCGCCCTTGCCGCGCGGCGTGCCGTCGGGGTTCTCCATGATCACGGGGAGCTTGTACTCCACCATCAGCTGCGGCGCGGCTTCCTTAATGGCAGCGACGACCTCCAGCGCGTAGCGAACGCGGTTCTCGAACGAGCCGCCGTACTCGTCGGTGCGCTGGTTGAGGATGGCCGAGCACAGCGAACCTACCAGGCGGTCGCCGTGGACCTCGATGGCATCGATCCCGGCCTGCTGCGCGCGAGCGGCCGAGGCGGCGATAGCCTCCTTGATCTGGGTGAGCTGCTCCACACTCGCCTCGTTCACAAAGTGCTGCATGTCGTGGTGCAGCTTGGCGTAGGCCTGGTTGCGGATCTCGTTGGACTCGGCCATCTTGGCGGCAAAGGTCTCCTCGTCGCCGGCGGCCTTGGCCTCCTGCGCGGCCTTGGCGGCGGCCATGGATCCCATGACCATGCGGCCGACACCGGGCACGTCGTACTCGGGGTGGAACAGCTGCAGCGCGACCTTGGCGCCGTGCTTGTGGACGGCATCGGCCAGGGCCTTAAACGTGGGGATCTGGGCGTCGGTCGCCAGCTTGGGCGTGGGGCTTGCGGTCATGACGGGAGCAACGTCGCCGATGACGATGTAACTCACGCCGCCACGGGCCAAGCGCTCGTAAAAAGCCAGGCTGCGCTCGCCAATGGAGCCGTCACGCTCCTCGTAGCCGGTGGTCAGCGGCGGAAACATAATGCGGTTTTTGAGCTCAAGGGGGCCAACCGTAATGGGCTGAAGCAGCTTGGATGCAGGTGCGGTCATGGACATTCCTCTCTTGTAGGCGCGGCGGCGATGTTGCCGCTTAGTTGTCTAGAGGATATGGCATGGGAATACAACAGCGCAACGAAAATCGGCGGACAGCAGGTAGCGGCAGGTGGATGGGGCAGGGCGGCCCGTCGGTTTGTCTCAATCTGTAACAGTTACGCGGCAAAACTGGGTCTTACTGTTACAGATCGAGACAAACCAAACCCGCCTGCTAGAAAATCTCAATCTATAACAACAACTCGGCAAAATCCGTCCCTCGTGTTACAGATTTAGACAAACACGACCCAACCCACCGGTATATCTCGATCTGTAACACCTAGCCGCCCAAATCGGGTCTAGATGTTACAGATCGAGATTTTGTTTGAGAGGCCGAGAATTGGACCGAAAACACGGTCCCGAAATAACAAAAAAGCTCGCCGGCTAGGCCGACGAGCTGCAAGTTCTTGGTCGCGGGGGCAGGATTTGAACCTACGACCTCCGGGTTATGAGCCCGGCGAGCTACCAGACTGCTCCACCCCGCAATGTCTGGGCGCCTCATGTGCGCAAGAAAGAATATTACGCGGGAGTTCGGTAAACGGCAAGGAAAATCTCGTAGAGCATAATTCCTTCATATTTAAACCCCTCAGCCCCTATCACCGTAAACGAATCGCAGCCGAGCGCCGTCGACGGCACGTATACAATGGTGCGCGTCCTTTTATGCCGACACCGGGAGTAGACATGCTGCTCGCTATCGATATGGGAAACACGCAGACGGCCATGGGCCTGTTTGACGGAGACGAGCTGGTGCAGTCGTGGCGCATGCCCACCGACCGCTCCTATACCGCCGACGAGATCCATGTGCGCCTGATGGGTTTCTTTAAGATGTACGGCCTTTCGCTCGATGCGGTCGACGCGATCGCCTTTGCGGGCGTGGTGCCGCAGCTCTCGCGCGAGTGGCACGCCGTGGCCGACCGCATTGCCGCGGACGCCATCGTCATCGGGCCGCAGACGGCCGCCGTAACCAAGCTGCGGGCGGCGCGCCCCCAGGCCGTTGGTGCCGACCGCATCGCCAACGCCGTCGCTGCCGAAACTTTCTACGGCGCGCCGGCAATCGTGGTGGACTTTGGCACCGCGACCAATATCGACGTCATCGATGAGGACGGTTATTACATTGGCGGAGCGATCGCGCCGGGCATTCGCATCTCCATGGACGCGCTTGCCGCCCGTGCCGCCAAGCTCGCCAGCGTGCCGCTCGAGGCGCCCGAGCACGCCATCGGCCGCGATACCGAGGAGTGCATCAAGGTCGGCGCCGTAACGGGCGCCGCCGCCATGGCTGAGGGCCTGGTCGCGCGCATGAAGCGCGAGCTGGGCCGCGAGGATGCCACCGTTATCGCCACGGGCGGTCTCGCCAGCATCGTCGCCGATTCGACCGATGCCTTCGACGTGGTCGACGGACAGCTCACCATCAAGGGTATCTGCGAAATCTACCGCCGCATGCAGGAGCTGGGATAGGACAGGGGCTTAAGTCGAGCACGAGCGCGAGCGGCGAACTAGGCAACGCATCGGCCCTATTCCTTAAAATCGAAAGATTTTCAGTTTTGAGGAATAGGGCTTTCTGCTAGGCCTCGTCGCACAGCCACCTCGCCAGGTCCACGATCTGCACCCCATTGCGGTCCGTGGCCTCGTGATGCGTGCGGGCGAGAATCATCTTGGGGTACGCGTCGCCAATGCTCAGCAGTGGTGAAATCTCGCGTTCAAATGTCTTATCCGAGCTGATGTCGTCGCTCACCTGAATGTAGAGCTTCTCGCTTCGCTTGATTGCTACAAAGTCTATTTCCTTTTTATAGAGCACGCCGACGTATACCTCGTATCCGCGGCGCAGCAGCTCGATTGCCACCATGTTCTCGTATACGCGTCCCCAATCCATATCACGTGTACCGAGCAGCGCGTATTTGAACGCGTGGTCTGCCAGGTAATACTTCTCGCCGCTCTTAAGGTATTTTTTGCCGCGGATGTCGTACCGACGAACTTTATAGAAGGCAAACGCATCGCACAGGTACCCCATGTACGTGCCGACCGTCTTGTTCGTTATCTTTAGCCCATCCGCGTTCAAAATATCCGTAATGTTACGTGCCGACGTTATGTTGGATACGTTGTCCATCATGTAATCGGCAATGCGCAGCAGCGCCGATTCGTTTCTCACGTTATGCCGCTGCACGATATCTCTCACGATGAGCGTTTTGAAGACATTGGAGAGATATTGATAACGCTGCTCCTGCAGTGAATAAGGGTAGGAGCCGGACATACCGCCGGTTCTCGCGTACTCATCGAAGTCGCGGTCGACCTCGCCCTCGTCGCCATAGAGTCGATACTCCTCAAACGAGAATGGGAAAACCTCGATCTCAAACGTACGCCCCGTAAAGAGCGTCGACAGATCGCTCGACAGCAAAAAGGCATTCGATCCGGTAATGAATATGTCGTACTGCTCGGATGCGTGGAGGCTGTTGATCGCATGCTCAAAACCGTCGCACATCTGAACTTCATCGATAAGCAGAAAGTTTTGTTTGCCGGACACTCGATGCTCTTTTACATAGGCGAGCAGCGCGTGATACTCGAGCAGATTCTCGAACTCATCGAGGTTGTAGTTGATATGGATGACATTCGAATTGGACAGATTTGCCTCCACGTAATCGCGGAGGGCCTCGAGCAATTTTGATTTACCGCTACGACGGATGCCCGTGATGACCTTGATGTCCGGCACGCCAATAAGGCTCGTCAACGTGTCCATATATGACGTTCTATTGATGAGTTTCATTGGGGCCTCCTCGCGGTCTTTTATCGCTATTCCTCAAAATTGAAAAATTTTCAGTTTTGAGGAATAGGCTCTATAGCGAATATACCTCGCGAAAGACCGAGCTGCCTTAATCCTATTCCTCAAAAACGAAAATTTTTCAGTTTTGAGGAATAGGGCGCTGGCAACCCATTCCCCAGATAGGCGAAACCCTCCCCGGCACAGGCCGAGGAGGGTCTTGTTGTCATGTCTATCTTTGGGCGCGAACGCCCCGCGCTACAGCCCGCGAATTCGTACGGCCTCGGGCGGAAACTCCTGCTCGCCGGCATCGGTCTTAATGGTCGCGCGGCCCCAGATGTCCAGGCCTGCAAACACACCGACCGCAAGCGGCAGGCCGTTGGGCGACACCGCCGCAACTTGGCGGCCCAGCAGCGGCACCATGTCGAAGTACTCGCCCAGCACGGGAGCCAGCGGCCCTGCGGCGCCTTGCGGCGTGTTGGCAACAACCGCCCAAGCGTCCACGCGGGCCAGCACGGCGGCGGCCAGCGTCTCGACCAGCGCTTCGTCAGCCACGTCCACACCAAGCTCGCCCAGCGCCGAACGCTCAATATCCACCGTCACGGCACCGAACATGCCCGCAGCAGCGGCACCGCCGTTCACGGCAACACGCGCGAGCGACGTCTCAAACGCAGGCGCACCGCACACGATATCGCTCGGCCACTGGATACCCACCTTACCGGCAAGGCCCAACCCCGGCGTCGAAGCCGTGCCCACGAGCGCGTCCATCATGCCCATCGCAGCCACAAACGGCAGGCCGTGGAAGGCATGCATGTTTACATCGGGGCGCACAACCAGCGAAAACGTCAGCGATGCATCGCCCGCGCTCCAAGCGCACCAGCCCGCGGACGCACCCTCGCGGCCCGCGTTGCGCGCGGCGTCAAGCTCGGTACCGGCGACAACAGCATTCATCTCGATCATCTACATACGCCCCAATTCGCCCACGATATGGCCCACGCGGTCCTCGGGCTCCTTGACCTCGACACCGTTGTAGCGGAAGAACCGCGCCGGGTCGTGCATCAGGTCCTCGAGCGGCACCAGCACAAAGTCGCGTTCGCCGATCAGCGGATGCGGCAGGCGCAGCTTTTTGCCGCCGTGGGTCTCGCCGTCCATCCACAGCAGGTCCAGGTCGATGGTGCGCGGGCCGTTGGCCTTGGCCTTTTTGGAGCGGTCGCGCCCCAGCTCAGCCTCGATCTTCATAAGCTCGTCGAGCAGCACCAACGGCGCCAGCTCGGTCTTGATCTCGATGACGGCGTTGGCAAACGCGTCCTGGCGCGTCTCGTAGGCAGGCTCGCTCTCGTAGATCTTGGAGGAGTTGGACACGCAGGTGAGTGGAATCTCGGCGATCATCTCGCGTGCAGCGCGGATGTTGTCGCAGCGATGCCCCAGGTTGGAGCCCACAGCCACAAACGCGCGGCGCGGCTGCGGCTTGGCAACCGCCCAGTAACCGTTCAGGAACTGCGCAAAACCCGCGGCGTCGTGCACGCGCACGATGTTGGCACCGGCCTGGATGGCGCCCAGGCACACGCCAAACGTAGCGGCATCGCGCTCGGCGGCCTCGGTCACGCCCGAGACGGCGCCCACAAAGCGCTTGCGCGACACGGCGCACATGAGCGGATAGCCCAGTGACGCCATCTTGGCAGTCTCGCGCTGGATGACGATATCCTCGTTAGCCGACTTACCAAAGCCCGGGCCAGGATCGATGCAGATGCGGTCGCGCGACACGCCGGCATGGATGAGTGTGCGGGCCTGGTCGGACAGAAAGCCCATGACGCGGCGCATGATGGGCGCCGAATCGGGCAGGGTGAAGCGGCGGAGCTGCGAGGTGGGCACGTAGGCTTCCTCGCGGCGGGCGCTGCGGCGCATCATGGCTGCCAGGTGGTCATTGGACTCCGATGCGACCTCGGTGGCTGCGGGCGCGGGCGCGACGGTCTCGGCGGCAGCAACCTGCTCGGCGGCCGGCTTCCCCACTTTGATCAT
>CAJMHW010000055.1 GCA_905213325.1 Collinsella aerofaciens | reverse complement strand
GCTGCCGCCGGTGCCGCCGTGCCCACTATCTCGCGCGGACGCGTGACCTTTGTCGATGCCGCCCTGCCGCAGGGCGTGGTGGTGCCCGATGCCAACCTGGCCGTGTTCTCGATCGCCGACCTCAACGCCCGCATGGATGCCAACCGCGCGCGCAGCCGCCGCAAGGTGGACATTACGCAGATCACGTTCCCGTTTAAGCCGGGCGACTACGTGGTGCACGCCACTCACGGCATCGCGCTCTTTAGCGAGATCGCGCGCCAGGAAGTGGGCGGCAAGGAGCGCGACTACTTTTTGCTGGAATATGCCGACGGCGACAAGCTCTACGTGCCGCTCGAGCAGGTCGATCGCATCACGCGCTATGTTGGCCCCGACGGCGACAAGCCGCGTCTGACCAGGCTCAACACTGCCGACTGGACGCGTGCCACCAATAAGGCGCGCAAGAATGCCAAAAAGCTGGCGTTTGACCTGGTCGATCTGTATACGCGCCGCTCGTCGATTACCGGTATCGCCTGCCCGCCCGACACGCCCGAGCAGATCGAGATGGAGGAGAGCTTTCCTTACGACGAGACGCGCGACCAGCTGGAGGCCATCGCCGACATTAAGGCCGACATGGAAGCGCCAAAGCCCATGGACCGCCTGCTGTGCGGCGACGTGGGCTTTGGCAAGACCGAGGTCGCCCTGCGTGCGGCGTTTAAGTGTGTGGACTCCGGCCGCCAGGTCATGGTGCTCTGCCCCACGACCATTCTGGCCCAGCAGCACTACGAGACGTTCTTTGAACGCTTTGCCCCGTTCGGCCTTGAGGTCGAGGTGCTCAGCCGCTTCCGCACGCCGGCGCAGCAAAAGCGCGCGCTCAAGGCGTTTGCCGAGGGCGCAATCGATGTGCTCATCGGCACCCACCGTCTGCTTTCGGCCGATGTGAACCCCAAGAACCTGGGCCTGGTGATCATCGACGAGGAACAGCGCTTTGGCGTGCAGCACAAGGAACAGCTCAAGAACCTGCGCGAGCAGATTGACGTGCTCACGCTTTCGGCAACGCCGATTCCGCGAACCATGCAGATGGCCACGAGTGGCGTACGCGACATGAGCCTGATTACCACGCCGCCGACCGGGCGTCGTCCCGTGATCGTGCACGTGGGGGAGTACGATCCCGATGTGGTGAGCGCGGCGATTCGCCTGGAGGTGGGCCGCGGCGGCCAGGTGTACTACGTGTCCAACCGCGTTAAGACCATCGATGACGCCGTGGCGCGCGTGCATGAGGCCGCGCCCGAGGCGCGCGTGGGCGTGGCACACGGCAAGATGAGCCCGCGCGAGGTCGAGGACGTGATGATTGAGTTCGCGACCAAAAAGATCGATGTGCTCATCGCCACGACCATCGTGGAGAGCGGCATCGACAACGCAACGGCCAACACGCTGATCATCGAGGACTCGCAGCGCCTTGGCCTGGCGCAGCTCTACCAGCTCAAGGGCCGTGTGGGCCGCTCTGCCACGCAGGCCTACGCGTACTTTATGTTCCCCGGCGAGCTGCCGCTCACCGAGGAGGCAACGGCGCGCCTGACCGCACTTTCCGAGTTCCAGGACCTGGGCAGCGGCATGCGCATCGCCATGCGCGACCTAGAGATCCGTGGCGCCGGTTCGCTTATGGGAGCCGAGCAGCACGGCAACCTGTCGAGCGTGGGCTTTGATCTGTTTACGCAGATGCTGGGCCAGGCCGTGGCCGAGGCGCGCGGCGATGACGACGCCGGCGTGGAGGCGGCGAGCGTGGGTATTAACCTGCCGGCCGACTACTTCTTGTCCGAGGAGTACCTGCCGGCGGTGGACCAGCGCGTGCTCGTGTACCGTAAGCTCGCAGCGGCCGAGGGCCTGGAGAGCATTGACGAGGTGCAGGAAGAGACCGAGGCCGCGCATGGTGAGCTGCCGTTGGCGGGACTCAACCTGTTCAATCGCGCGCGCATCCGCATTCGCGGCGAGCGCCTGGGGCTCGAGAGCGTCACGCTCAGCGGCGGTCGCATCACGTTTTTGGGCGTCGGCGTGCCCAAGAAGGTGGCCTTTGAGCTTAAGACCCGCTATGGCGCGGTGAACTTCCCCAAGAGCCGCAAGTTGTCGGTGCCCTACAAGGCGGGCGCCGGCGCGGGCAGCGGCCTGGGTCGCGGTCTCGACGCCAACGACGGCACCGGCCCCGTGGCCGCGGCACTCATGCTGCTGCAGCAATTAGGCGCGAGCGACGATGACTA
This sequence comes from Collinsella aerofaciens, assembly GCA_905213325.1. Lineage (GTDB taxonomy): Bacteria > Actinomycetota > Coriobacteriia > Coriobacteriales > Coriobacteriaceae > Collinsella > Collinsella aerofaciens_AG. The sequence goes on along the minus strand of CAJMHW010000055.1, from coordinate 5,338 downwards.
ACAAGTAGGGGGCGTGGCGGGGCAGAGCTACCAGTTGTTCTTTGCCCCGCCACCTCGCAGGTTGATTCCAGCCCCATCGAAAGGAAAGCATGTTCGGGTACATCTACAAGAAAGACGCCGCCGCTATCGCGGTTGTCCTGTGTCTTTGTCTGGGCGTGGGCAGTTTCTTCGATTATCAGATCTCGAGCGCGCTGTTCAACATCGGCAGCATGTACGGCCGCTTTATCGAGGCCGCTGGCGAGTTGCCGTTTGAGCTGACGGCGAGCATCGCGGGCGTTATGCTCGTGCGCGCGGTGCGTCCCGACTCCAGGGGCAGCAAATGGCTTGCCGCGCTCGGCATCCTCGTCAACGTTGGCCTGACCGGCTACGAGATCGTTTCGTCCCTGAGGGTTGGCGGTAAACTCATTGCGGCTCAGTTGGTGCTGACGTTTGTGCTGGTCATCGCTGCCAACCTTATCGTCTATCGCCTCACGCGCACGACCGAGCCCGACGAACTCACGCGCTGGGCGTTGATGGTGCTTGCCGTGTGGATCGCTCAGGCCATCATCCTCAACGTGATCGTCAAGCCACTGTGGTCGCGCCCGCGCATGCGCGTGATCGAGGTCACGCCGGGGCTCAATTTTCAGCCGTGGTGGGTGATCGGCAATCCCGACAAGTGGACCTATATCGCCGCCGGCGTGATCAAGGACGGGTTCAAGTCGTTTGCGAGCGGACACACGGCGCATGCGGCGATCGGCCTTATGCTCGCCGGTCTTCCCGCGGCAGCCTTTAAGGAAAAACCGTCGCGTCGCCGCGTGATTTTTTGGGCGGCGGCTGTGATCGCGGCGCTCGTCGCCTTTGGGCGCATCGTGATAGGTGCGCACTTTTTGAGTGACGTGAGCTGCGGTTTTGCCCTGGTACTGGCACTTGAGTGCCTTGCCGCGCGCATTGCCTATCCCAACGGCGTACAATAGCTCCGTTTGAATCATCTGGCCGATACCCGGTAAGAGAGGATTGCCATGCTCGCGTTTAACAACGATTATTCCCACGGCGCACATCCGGCAGTGCTGCAGGCGCTCGTCGACACCAATATGGAGCCGCAGCCCGGCTACGGTACCGATGCGCACACCGAGCGCGCCAAGCAACTTATTCGCGAGGCCTGCCAGGCCCCTGATGCCGACGTGTTTTTTCTGGTGGGCGGCACGCAGGCCAACGCGACGGTGATCGACATGCTGCTTGCGCCCTACGAGGGCGTCGTTGCTGCTGAGACTGGCCACGTCGCCTGTCACGAGGCGGGCGCTATCGAGTTTGGCGGCCACAAGGTGCTCACCATCCCCGGCTACGAGGGCAAGATGCACGCCGAGGACCTCGAGAACTATATCCAGGTGTTCTACGAAAACGAGAGCTACGAGCACACGGTGTTCCCGGGTGCCGTGTATGTGAGCCTATCGACCGAGTACGGCACGCTGTACTCCAAGGCCGAGCTCGCGGCGATTCACGCGGTGTGCCAGAAGCGCGAGATTCCGCTGTTTGTGGACGGTGCTCGCCTGGCCTATGCGCTGGCGGCCGATGAGTGCGACATTACCCTGCCCGAGCTGGCGCAGCTGTGTGACGTGTTCTACATCGGCGGCACCAAGTGTGGTGCGCTCTGCGGCGAGGCTGTGGTGTTCTGTGGCATGCACGCCCCGGCGCACCCCATTCCGCGAATTAAGCAGCATGGCGCACTGCTCGCCAAGGGCCGCCTGACGGGTGTGCAGTTTGAGGCGCTCTTTACCGATGGCCTGTATTTTGAGATTGGTCGACAGGCGATTGAGACGGCCCAGGCGCTACGTCGTGTGCTGCACGAGCGCGGTTACCAGTTCTTTTTGGAGACGCCCACAAACCAGCAGTTTGTGATTCTGCCCAACGAGGACATGGCCCGCATTCGCGAGCATGCGGCGATCGAGTACTGGGAAAAGTACGACGAGACCCACACGGTGGTGCGCTTTTGCACCAGCTGGGCCACGACGCGGGAGGACATCGACGCGTTGGCGGCTGTCCTGTAGCCTGATGTAATGACAAGGGGCCGCCCTGCGCCTGAGCTTGGCGCAGGGCGGCCTTTGCTTTTGGGGAGAAGGGTTGTATGACCGAGATGTCCGAGCCGACGATTCGCCTGGCGACGCCCGATGACGCGTCGGCGTTGCTTGCCATCTATGAGCCGTATGTGCGCCAGACGGCGATTACCTGCGAATATGAGGTGCCGAGCGTTGAGGAGTTCGCCGGGCGCATCGAGCGCACGCTCAAGCGCTATCCGTATCTGGTGATGGAACTGGACGGGCGTCCGGTAGGCTATGCCTATGTGAGTCCGCTCAACAGCCGCGAGGCATACGACTGGTCGGTCGAGACATCGATCTACCTGGCGCGTGATGTGCGCCACGGCGGGCTGGGCCGCAAGCTGCATGACGCGCTTAAGCAATGCCTGATCGCGATGGGTATCACCAACATGTGCGCCCTCATCGCCGTGCCGCACGACAAGGACGATGAGTACCTGACGCACAACAGCCAGGACTTCCATGCCCATATGGGGTATCGCCTGGTGGGCGCCTTTGACCGCTGCGCCCAAAAGTTCGGCCGCTGGTACGACATGTGCTGGATGGAGTTGGTCCTAGCCGAGCGCGTCCCCAACCAACCCAAACCAACCTGGTTCCCCGACCTCCCCAAACCTACCATTTAGGGACAGGTTTATTTTGGCAGGTTAGCCGATGGGCTCGGTGTATTTGGCACGGTCGGTGCGCTGGATGCGCTTGGAGACATGGAGCGGTCGGCCGTCGGTGTCGTACACGTAGTCGGTGATCAGGATCAGCGCCTGCCCGCGCTCGACGTTGAGCAAAAACGCCTCGTTTTGCGAGGCGTAGCACACCTCAAAGGTCTTATGCCCCTGTGCCGGCGCGCGATGGAATTCTTGGCGCAGCGTCGCGTAGAGCGAACCGTTGATATCGCGATCGATGAGCGTCTCGAAGCTTGGCGGCAGGTAGGTGGTCTCCAGGCACAGCGGCACGTCGTCCAGGTAGCGCAGACGGACAAGTTTGACGAGCTTGCTGCCCACGGCGGCGTCAAAGAACTTAGCTATGCTGCCGGCCGCCTTGGCAAAGCCCGAGTCCACGGTGCGCGTGGTGGGCTTCATGCCCTGACCTTCGACCTGCTTGGTATAGCTCGAAAACACTAGGTTGTTCTCGTGGAGCGCGGGCGTGTCGGCCACAAAGGCGCCACGCCCGCGCTCGGTGCGCACCAGGCCCTCATCAACGAGAACCTTAAGGGCGTGGCGCACGGTGCTGCGCGACAGCCCCGATTCGTCCATGAGTTCCATCTCGGACGGCAGCTTGTCTCCGCGTGCGTAGATGCCGGCGGCGATGCGGTCACGCAACATGCCCGCCAAGCGCTCGTATTGGCTCAGTTTCTTTTTAGATGAGACGCTCATATTGCCAACCTATATCTAACTTGTATGCCTATCTAAGCAAGCATGTATTTAATACAACAACAAAACCGCTGGTAACGAGCAATCGAAAACCACAGCAGCAAAATTTCTAAGTCAAATATAGCATACAACTAGTCGACATCGTTAAAACATGTATGTAACTTGTATGCCATCGAGAGCATCAAACGAGAAGAAAGGCTGATGCACGATGACTACTCAGGAACAGGTTAAGGACGTCGTCTCCCAGGTTTTGGCTGACAAGGCAGACAAGGGCGGCATCAAGCGCGTCGTGTGGATTGGCGCTGGCGGATCCAACGGTGGCAACTATCCTGCTCAGTATTTTATGGAGCACGAGGCCACGCAGGTCGTGAGCTCCAGCTACACCAGCAACGAGTTCGTGCACGCCACCCCGGCCTACGTCAACGAGAACACCCTGGCCGTCGTCGTGTCCATGCGCGGCACCAAGGAGACCATCGTTGCCGCCCAGGTCGCCAAGGACCACGGCGCCAGCACCATCGCCATCTATGTTGACGAGTCCGGCCTCACCGAGGTCTGCGACTACAAGATCCAGTACGACAGCCTGGCCGTCGACGAGTCCTGCATGGGTCGCACCAACTCCGCCGTCGTGACCATGATCGCCATGGAGCTCACGCAGCAGACCGAGGGCTATGCCGAGTACGAGACCGCTATGGCCGCGTTTGACTTGGTCGACCCCATCTATCGTAAGGCCGTCGAGTACACCCGTCCGCTCGCTGCCAAGTGGGCCGAGCAGAACGCCGACAAGCCCTGCATCAACGTCATGGCCCAGGGCCCGCTCTTTGGTGCCGCCTACGTCTTTAGCATCTGCAACGTGCAGGAGATGCTGCAGATCGACTCTTGCACCATCAACACCTGCGATTTCTTCCATGGCCCCTTCGAGATCCTGGACAAGCGCACCTCGCTGTTCCAGCTCATCAGCGTCGGCCGCAGCCGCTGCAACGACGAGCGCGGCATCCGCTTCGTCAACCAGTACGGTGGCGAGCGCGTCTATCAGCTCGACGCCAAGGAGCTCGGCCTTAACGACATCAAGGACAGCGTGAGCGAGTACTTCAACCACCTGATCTTTGCCCCGATCCTCAACAACGTGTACATGCGCGCGCTCTCTGCCGTCACCCACAAGGACTACATGACGCGCCGCTACATGTGGAAGCTGGACTACTAAGAGCTACGCGGTTTTACCAAACCGCGTAACGGGCCGACGCTGCAAACCCACCTGAGCGGCAATCTGCCTTTCAGCTTCAGCGGCATGACCAGAAGGTCAATGCCGCTTCGCTTCAAGGCACCTTGCTCGCTCAGGTGGGTTTTCGCTGGCGTTGCCAAAGCATCGGCGTCGCCTTGGTCCAGATGTGGCACTTGGGGACAGTCCTAGTCGTTGGGTGTTCCTATAGTTTTGTCAACCGTCGGGGTTACTCCCGGTAGGGCACCCGGTCGCGCATCACGGCGTATATCGCCCTGAGCCGCTTCCTCGCGACGGCCTTGAGCGCCCGCCCGTGCCCCATGCCCCGTGCCCTGCAGGCCCGGTAGTACTCGCCGTAGCGCCCCGAGGACCTCACCAGGCTGTTGCACGAGAAGATCAGCAGGGACTTGAGCCTCGCGTCGCCGCGCCTGGATGCCCTGACCGACCTCACCGACGTGCCGGAGCTCCTCACCCTCGGGGCTATGCCGCAGTACGAGGCCAGGTGGTCGTGGTCCGGGAACCTCCCGATGCCGACCGACACCGCGAGCTGCGCCGCGGTCCTCGGGCCGATGCCGGGCACGGTGAGCAGGCACGCGTAGGTCTCGTCGCCCTCGAGCAGCGCCGCCGTCTCGGCCTCGAGGGCCCCGGCCTCGTCGAGGGCCTCCGATATCCGGGCGGCCAGGAACCTG
>CAJMHW010000054.1 GCA_905213325.1 Collinsella aerofaciens | reverse complement strand
CTCGATCAGCGCGGGCACGCAGGGCACGACGCGCTGCGGATCGCGCTCGGCAAGCAGGTGCAGCACGCGGGCGGCAAACTGACGGATGCGGCGCGTGGGGCAGCCGAGCTCCTGGACCAGGCGGTCGACGGCGTTCTCGTTCTCCTCTGCCAGCTGGAGCTGTGCCAGCTCCTCGTCGGTGAGCTGTTCGTCTTTGTTTTCTGCCATAGTTACCTCTTTTTACTATTTCTTAGCGTGCTTGTCAGCACCCTTGCTGTCATCGGTGACCGAGATGAGCTGTCGGTCGGCCGCGCCATTGCGACGCGCACGGCGGCGCTCCTCGGCATCGCCCGCGTCGGCGGCGGCGCGGTGAGCCTTGTTAACGTTAAAGACCTCGTCGTGTTTGCGCCACGGACCGACGGACTCGCCAAAGCTCATCTTAAGGCCGGCGATAAAGCCGCCGAGCCAGCCGATCGGCGCAAACTGCACCAGCGGGAACAGCGAGAACACCCAGGTCAGCAGGATGACTGCCGCCGCTCCCGCAAAGTTGGCAATCCAGTAGTCGCGCTTGGTGATGACGCGCTTTTCGCACGCCCACTGGCCGCACAAAAAGCCAATGTAGATCGCGAAGAGAAAGAGCACCAGCGCAAGCACCACGAACGTCCAGCTCATGGGCGCTACTCCCCGTGATGGTGGCCGCAGCAGCACTCGTGGCCATCATCATGGCCGTGGCCGCCGCAGCACTCGTGGTCCTCGCCATGGTGGTGGCCGCAACCGCACTCATGGTCGTCGCCGTGCTCGCCGCAACCGCAGCCGTCCTCGTGAGCACCGTGCTCTTCGGGACGATACTGCGACCAGTCCAGACCGGCGGCGATGGCGTCGGCCTCCTCCTTATAGAGGACCGTGATGGCCTGGGTGCCCAGCTTGGCACCACCGATGGCATCGAGCATGTCGTAGAGCGTAAAGGCCACGTCGGCGCCGGGCAGCGCAAGCTCGCGATCGTCGGCATAGGCGAGCGCCAAGCGCAGGTCCTTGATGAAGTGCTCGACCATAAAGCCGGGCTTGTAGTCGCCGTCGAGCGCCTTGGTAGCCAGGCTCTCCATGGCGCCGGACTTGCCGGTACCGCCCAGGATCATCTGGCGGGTCTTCTCCAGATCAAGGCCGCTCAGCTCGGCAAATGCCATGGCGTCTGCCATGCCGACCATGCAGGCGCCCAGCGACACCTGGTTGGCGAGCTTGGCAGCCTGGCCCTTGCCGGCGCCGTCGAAGCAGCAGATGTTGGCCGCAAAGGTGGCAAGGATGTCGCGGACCGGCGCGATGTCGTTCTCGGTAGCGCCCACGATAGCCGTGAGCGTACCGGCGATAGCGCCCGACTCGCCGCCGGTGACGGGGCAGTCAAACGCCATGCGACCAGAAACCTGGGCGGCCTCGGCAATGTCACGGGCAAGCTCGGGCGAGCTCGTGGTGAGGTCGATCAAGACCGCGCCGGGCTTAGTGCACGCGAGCAGGCCGTCGCCCGCCAGGTAGAGTTCCTCGACCTCGGAGGGATAGCCCACCATGGTAAAGACGACATCGGCGTTCGCCGCGGCATCGGCCGGCGTATCTGCCCAGACGGCGCCGCGCTCGATAAGCGCGGCGGCCTTGGACTTGGTGCGGTTGTTGACCGTGACGGGATAGCCGGCGTCCAGAATGTGGCCGGCGATGGGGGCACCCATGATTCCGGTGCCGATGAATGCGACGGAGAGCTTGTTTGCCATGAAACCTTTCCTTTTGGGTTGGGTGTTGTTACCAGGTTGAATACTCGGTGCCAGCGTTTGGGCTGTGAGTCGAGGGCGATTACGGACGCAGCGCTTGCCTACTGACCGCGCACGCGGCGGGCGATACGGTCGGAAAGCGACGCCTTGTCGGCGCGGTTCTTACCCCAAAACGCGCAGCCCACCATGCCGGGGCCCACGTGCGAGCCGATGGTGGGACCCACGGAGCCGCGAATGATCGTGACGTCGGCGCAACCCTCCTCCTTGCGGATGGCGGCTTCGAGCCAGTCACCATCCTTTTCGGCATCGGCCGTCATGATGGCGATGGGCATGGTGCGATCGGGCACGTAGTTCTCGCGGAACGACTTGAGGATGGACTTGAGCGCCTTCTTGCGGCCGCGGTTGACGCCGATCAGCGACAGCGAGCCGGCAAGGTCGTAGGAGAGCTCGGGCTTGACATCGAGCTTTGCCGTGAGTTGCGCCGCCGCGGGCGGAATGCGGCCGCCGGCAGCCAGCGCGTCGAAGCTCTCGAGCGTAAAGTAACCGTGGACGTAGGTCTTTGCCTCGTTTGCCCAGTCGACCAGCTGCTTGGCGGTGAGTCCCGCCGAGCGCTGGCGCACGGCCTCGAGCGCCAAGAGCGCGCCGGTTGCACAGGGCAGAGCGTTGTCGACCACGTACAGCTCAAAATCGGGATACTCGGCGCGCACGGCATCTGCCGCCTGGCACGCGGAGTTGTAGCTCGACGACAGCGCCGAGGTAAAGCACAGGTAGACCGTGGGTGTGCCCTCTTTGGCGCACTCGGTAAAGAACTCGATATAGCGACCGAGCGACACAGCCGAGGTGGACACGCGGGCACCGGCGCGCATGCGGTCGTAGAACTCCTTAGGGCTCATGCTCGACCAGATATCGTCCGTGCGCTCCTCGCCATCGATGATAAAGGGGAAGCCCAAGATATCGACATCGAGGTTCGCAGCGACCTCGGGGCTAAAGTCGCAGCAGGTATCGACGACGATGCGGCAGCGGTCAGAATGGCCGGTAGATGCAGCCTTGTCCATCAAAGCGACTCCTTACGTAAAAAGGCGGCCACCCGCATGGGATGGCCGCCAGCCGTTAACTCATGCAAGTTAACGTATTTTACTCGTCAAGTGTTTCGATGCGGGGCTTGATGATGCCATATCCACCATTCTTACGGTGATACACCACATTGATGAGGCCAGTCGTCGCGTTCTCGAACACGTAGAAGTCGTGGCCGAGCAGATCGGTCTGCACCAGCGCCTGCTCCTCAGTCATCGGGGTGACATCGATGACCTTCTCGCGGACGAGCAGGTCGTCCTCCTCCTCGGGCAGCAGCAGGTCGGCCAGATCCTCGACGCGCTCGACCGGTGCGACATCCGCTGCGCTGGCACCGCCCTGGCGGTTGTCCACGACCTTGGTCTTGAACTTGCGCAGCTGGCGAGTGACCTTATCGGCGGAGAGGTCGATGGCGGCGTACATATCTGCACCGTGCTCGGCAACGCGAATCACCGAACCGCGGACACGAACCGTAACCTCGACGATTGCCGGGTTGGGGTTCGAGGGGTTCTTCTCATAGCGAAGTACAACGTCGACCGTCATGGGCTCGATATCGAAAACCTTGAGCGCCTCGCCGATCTTCTCATCCACATGCGCACGCAGAGCATCGGTTACCGTCGTCTTGCGTCCAGAAACCTTGATATCCATACGTGGCTCCAATCTGCCTCGGGGACTTACTGTACTGGCTATGTACCCATTGCCGTGCATTTAATCACGCGGATTCCCAAAGACCCGAATAACGATTGCTTGATACCGCATACCGAAGTCTCGCACTTTTCTGTGGCAAAGTGCGCTATAGGAAGGCAACGGCGACTTTGGTTTTGCACCTAAAAAATGTCTTTGACCTGCTGGTTTTATGGAAACGAAAAGGCCGGGCTCCCCTGTTGGGAAAGCCCGGCAATGCGTGTTGAAACCGTGAAGAGGCGTCTCTCCTAGCGCATAGGAGACACCACCCCTAGCAATAACTAGCTATTGAGCTTGTTAATGTCGTCGTCGGTGATAGTGCCCTCCTGGCCGGACGACTTATCCTCGGAGGTTGCACCCTCGCTGCTCGAATCGGAGGATGCAGACTCGCTGGATCCGGTGTCGGTCGGCTGCACGTCGGCGCCCGAGACCGTCTTGGTGGTGAGGTCATAGGGCATCGTGCCGTACCAGACGGAGTGGACCGCCTCGAGCGTGCCATCGACCGTGATACCGTCGAGGGCATCGCTCACGGCACGGCATAGCTCATCGTTGGCCGCGAGGCCCGCGACGCCGAGCGTCGAGGGTGTCTCGAGCGCGCCGACGTAAGAGATCTGGCTCATCAGGCGCGCAAGGTAGCCGCCGGCCGTGGAATCGCAAATCACGTAGTCGACCTCGCCGGACTCGAGCGCCTCAAAGCACTCGTTGATGTTGGTGAAGGTCTTCTGGTTGGCGGTGATGCTTTGCTTGGCAAGCGCCTCCTGCGAGGCCGAGGAGGTCTGAACGCCCAGGGTAGCGGTGTTAAGCGTTTCGGTGGAAACGCTCAGCGACTCGCCGTCGCTCGTCTTCCCGAACACTGCCGCAGCGTCGTACAGGCAAGTACCAAGCGTGCTGATGTCACCATCCGTGGAATTGATGTCGCCAATGAAGATGTCGGCCTTTTTGTCGCCAAGCGCGGAATCGGCAGAAGACGCATCGACGAAGGCAACCTTAAGGCCCATACGGCTTGCAAGGGCGCGGGCAGCATCGACCGCGTAGCCCGTGAGGTTACCATCGGCGCCCTGCATGGCCTGCGGGGCATCGGAGGTATCAAGGGCAACCGTCAGGGTACCGGGAGTGACCAGGGCATCATCCGACACCGTCGGCGTGACGGTCTCGCGCTCGATCTGGTCAATCGTGGGTGTCGTGAACGTGGACAGCGGGTTGAACGCGCATCCGCTCAAGCCCAAAACGGCAAAGACCGCCGCGGTCCCAGCACCTAACCGAGCCGCGTGCATCAAGCTGCCCCTCACCATGTCCACTACCCTGCCTTCTGTGTCGTATACAATCCGTGCGTTGCGCGGAATAACGGGTTGTTCCCACCAGCTGACCTGGTATTTGACCCCACACTTGCGCACCGGGGTGTTTGCTCGGGAGGCCATAGCCACCTTCACGACTGGCCCGCTCGCCCGCGAGGCGGTATTGCCCCAAAGAAAGTAGAACGGACGGTGCGGCTTACATCTAGGACGCGCCATGATCGCGCCGCGCGCACGCGGTCGCTTACGTGGATCCCTTTGACCGCGTCTGTCTTGGACTAGGATGGACATTTCGTCCGTCCGCAACCACAGCCTGGCAGGAACGTAGCGCATTATAGCTAAGTTCAAGCTAAAGTTTAAGGTTAGGGGCGTCATTCGCACCGTGAGCACAGATTTTGCAGGTCGGAGCGGACCATTCGTGTCCCCATGAAGCCCGGAGCTCCCTTACGAGGAGCTCCGGGGCACCCGTCTCAGGGTGCCGTGTGCAAAAAACGGCAAATATGAGTACTGTTACCAATTTTGTAACAGGCAATTTTGGCCTCTCGGACAGATTTTGCGCTTAGTGTCGCCAACCTGATGCTTAGTTATTCTACATTTGTTTATTATCTTCTTACTTTACGACGCCTCCGAGTCCTAAATTCTTTGATTTTGCTGTTACTGATTTAGTGACAGTACTCATATTTGCCATTTTTTGGCCAGGGCATATGAATAACCCCCTATTTTTGACGCGAATTATACCGGCTTAAGCCCAAAACACGCCCGCAGCGTGTTAAGCAACGCCTCTTGCTTCTTCCTGCGGGCATCGACACGATTCCGGTACCGCTTTCGCATACGCTGGTGGATGCGCCATGCGAGCGCTTCCATCGCTTCCATGTCGCAGAGCATTTCGTTGTTGACCGTCGCGACCTCGATTCCCATAGTAATCAAGCCCGTGTTGCGTTTTTCATCATGGACACGTCCCCTTCGAGAGGAATGACCCAGCTCACCGTTGTATTCCAGGTCAAACCGGGCTGTTTCCTGGTACGCATCGCAAACTGCATACGGCATCCCCGAGATTGCCTGCGCGCGGTCATCGAACTCGATCTTGTAGTCGGTCTTAAAGGGACCGCAGGCAAATCCGCCATAGGAAAACGGAAGCGAAAACATGGCAAGCATGATGCACTCCATGGGTGAGCGCAGGTTTTCTGACAGGTAGGGACACAGGCGTAGCAGTTGTTTGGCCGCACTCCCCTTGCATGCCGCAAGGTAATCTGCCAGGCGATCGGGCGTCAGCACCGGCTCGACTTCAAAGTAGCCCACGTCTGCCGGTTGGTCCTTATCCTTTGCAAGTCTATTCGCAACAGGCGAGGTGTAGGGAGGCAGATACTTCCCGCGATCGCTTAGTGAAATCTTGGAACACAGTTCCTGGGCCAGTGCAAACGCCTGGATACAGCCGACCTCGCGGGCGACGGCAACACAAAGGGCCTCGGGAGATAGGCTGTACACCCCCGGTTCCACCTCTAGAATCGAGCCGACAGGCAACCCGGAACACACGGACCAGCCCACGCCAGGCATGCGTCGGCGCTGCGCCGCAGATCCCACCAGCAAGCATAGATCTTCTTGCACCTCGCCGCTTTTGGCTCCAATTCGCACCAGGTCGGGAAGATAGATATCCTCGGTCGAAGGCGATGACGTACACAGCACGCGGCGCTCTTCATCGGGATTGAGGTCCTTCCAGCCGATGTAGCCCATCTGCCGGCGCTCGGCTCGAATCATGCGCAACGCCGAGGCGCCCGTCAGGATCACGGAAGCCGCTAGCTGCTCTTTTGTCGGTTTGTTGCACTGCCTGATTGTTACCGCCACATGAATCACCCCTACCAAACGCGTGCGATAGCGAGGCCATCAACGGCCGCGGCACCGGCGCGCTTGAGTTCCGCCGAAGCCGCCGCCATCGTCGCACCCGTGGTGATAACGTCGTCGATAAGCAGCAGGCGGCGGCCCCGCACGTCCTCAACAGTCTCGTACATGCCTCGGGCGCGTTCACGGCGTTCTTCACGACTGAGTTCACGCTGGTCGCCATGGCCGTACTTAACGAGGGCGTCGAGCAGAGGAACACCCGACAGCTCGCAAAATGGGCGCGCGATGGCTTCCATATGATCGAAGCCGCGCCGCCGAAACGCCGCCGCCGTCGCGGGCACAAACACCACTGCATCGGCGCCGGACAACACACCGCCTAAGCGTTCGGGCGCCGCGACCTGGGCATGCAAGGCGGTGTCGTATAGCAGCTCTGCCAGATACGGCGCCAGGCGTCGCTCGCCTGCGTCTTTGTACGCTTTAATGATCCGCGGCAGCGGATGCGTGTAAACGGCACATGCCAGGCACCGGTCGAGAGCTTCGGCCATCGCCGAGGACGCACCCTCGACCGAGCACTCGGTGCACAGCAAGTCTCCAAACGGGGCGCCGCATCGAGTGCAGCTATGCCGCGGGTCGATGAGCGCAAGCGCCGCCAAGCAGTCTTGGCAAATAAGCGCACCGGCGCGCTCGCAGCCGGCGCATCGCGTGGGCGACAACGCCTCAAGCGCCTCGTGCGCCGCCCGCTCGGCAAACGGTAGCAATTCGTCCGCAAACGGTAGGATGCCGGCACCTTGCAGGCATCCCAACACATTCAAATGTCTCTTCACGACACAACCCTCCCTACGCTCGATCGCAGGGAGGGTTGTTGATTCAGCGCTATGGTACCCCGACGCGTTTGGGGTCAGGCAGGTTAAATCCGTTTGCGGGCGCTATTCGCCGGTGGGCGGTTGCGGTGCGGACGAGTTTTGGGTCGAGCCCTCGCCACCATCCTGGCGCGGCTTGCGGGAACGGCGACGGCGACGGCGCTTTTGACCCTGGTCGGCCGAACCCTCGCCACCACGATCGTCGCGCGACTCGCGTTCATCGCGAGCAGCGCCGCGCGCGGCCTTGGCGGCCGCCCCTCCGCCATCTCCGGGGCGACGGCGCGTGACCTTGATACGCTAAGCAACAGTGACAAGAAAGCTCTGGCAA
>CAJMHW010000053.1 GCA_905213325.1 Collinsella aerofaciens | reverse complement strand
TGCAGATGATCTCAATATCCTTGAGCGTCTGCGCCAGGGCGGAATCGAGGCACTCGCGCAGGTAGCGCTGAACATTGTAAATGGGAATAAGCAGCGACAGAACAGGGCTGCCAGAGGCGTTAGTAGACAAATGTGCTCCTTAGGAAATACCTGTCGTTTCATGGTATCAAAGGGTCAGCGCGCCAGCGGGCGTTTATATAATCTATGGAGCCTCTTGCGGGCAAAGCGGCCCCACGTCATGCGGCGGGCCCATGGCAGGTTCCTGCGTTTTATTCAAAGCTTGCCGCCAAGGTGCGCCGAGCCTTTACAATAGGACAGTCCCAAGGACGTATTCGATAGCTTCCGCGCTGCACTCACCCGCCGCGCGTGAAAGGATATATTGCCCCATGCCTTCAACCCTTCCCGCTCCCATCGATAAGCTCGCCATTGTCGTCGTTACGTACAAGCGCCAGGAACTCCTGGCCAACTTGTTCGACTCCATGACCGAGCTTACGGCAGCGCCCTGGCGCATCGTGATCGTCGATAACGAGAATTCGCGTGAGACCGAGGCCATGTGCACCGCATTCAACGAGCGCCTGGCCAACCTGTGGGGCACCGACATCGAACAGCCCGACGCGAAGGGCGGCACTGACCGCGTCATCTACGCACCACAGCTCGAAAACGGCGGCGGTGCAGGTGGCTTCTCCGCCGGCACCAAATGCGCCTACGACCTGGGCGCCCAGTGGTTCTGGGTGATGGACGACGACGTGCTCGTCATCCCCGAAGGCATCGAGCGTCTTGCCAAGTGGACCGACCGCTACGATGTCATCCAGGGTTCGCGCCTGGACTTTGACGGCGGCGCCTTCTTTTGGCAGTACCAGCTCATCCTTTCGCTTGGTATCCCCAACCCTGTCGCCAAGTGGGACTTGGGACCCGAGGGCTACCGCGCCATGAACCAGCTATGCTTTGAGGGCGGCATGTTCTCGCGCCGCGTGGTCGACAAGATCGGCCTGCCGGATGCGCGATTCTTCATCTACGGCGACGATGCCTGCTACGGCTACGTGGCCAGCCAGCACTTCCCCGCCGCCGTTGTTGCCGACGTGGTGCTCAAGCGTGCCCGCGCTGTCTCTAACTGGGATATCGCCGGCAAGCGCCAGCTCAACTCTACGAGCGACACCAACCGCTACTACATCATGCGCAACCGCGGTTATCTGGCCCGCTACATGCAGATTTACGGCGACTATCACCCCGCGCTGTTCCGTCTGGGCAACGTCGCGACCTTCTGCAAGGAGTTCATTCGCCTGGCTGCCGTTGACAAGTGCTTTAAGACCGGTATTCCGGCGCTGCGCCGAGGCATGAAGGACGCCCGCAAGATCGTCAAGGATCCCAACTGGAAGCCCATGCCGCCCCTGAAGGACGCGGAGCAGTAAAGGGCTTTCGCCATCCCCTATAACCTCTGGCACACCACGGACACTCGCCGCCCATCAAAACCGAACCCCCAGCGCATGCGACCCACGCCGGGGCGCGGCACACGGATTTCGTCGATGCCGTCGCGCTCTATGTCGAGCAGCGCCTGCACGGCCAGCAATTCCAGGCCCAGCGCATCCACACCGGGGTCATACATCATGTTGATCGTTATCAGCGGACGTTCATCGAGCATACCGATCGTATCGGCTATGTCGAACACGGCGCCCGTAGGAAAAACCTGGATGTCGCAGCGACCCGCGCCACACTTTCGCCTCGAGGCAGGATTGGCATAGCCCGGCAAGCCAAAGCAGAGCCCCTGCAAGAGCAGATGATATGGCAGTGGCGCATCTGGGTCGGTCGCACCGATTCCCGCATCTCCTAAGATGCGGCTTAGCGCCCGCCTCACGGTATCCTCGTTCCCATGGCACAGCCCGTCGCGAAACGCATCGACGTCTCGAATGTCTTCTGCAGCGCACTCAAACCACTCAATAATCACTAGACGCAAGGTCTGGCGAAGCTCGTTATTGGGCAATCGCAAAGCACGGAGGCGATCGCCATGCTCCGGCTCCTCAGTCATATCCGTCGTGAGAAAACCGGACAGATACAGCGCTGTCCACATGCCATCGTCAGGCGAGACATCTGGCTCTGCAGTGCCCAAACAAAGCGGGACCTCAGCGCACCCATGGGCCTCGAGCAAATCAAACAAGACCGAAAGGCGGTCGAGATTCCACCCGGCAACTACCCTACTCAGACAATCGGCATATCCATACAGATCGGCACGCACAGGCGCCGTGCAGCCTCGGCCCAGAAAACCGATCACACGCTCTGGACTCGAGCAATAGGCCCTGCCAAACCGATATCCCTCGAGCCATTCACGCGCATCATCCAGGTATTCCTCGCGCCCAGCATGATTCAACAGAGCCTCGACCTCGGCATCCGAAAAACCGAACCAACGGTCACACCACGCCGACAGCGGCGTCGTCAGACAATACGAGCAGCCGCGCGAAGAAAGCGCCGCTTCGGCGGGACCGGAACACTCCCCCATCAGACACGTCAGCCGCAACGAATCGCGCGCAGTGGCAATGGCGTCAAACAGCGCACGGTCAAGTAGTTCTGCCGGATCGGCGTCGGAAGCGTCCCTCGCGCTCGCACGGCGAGACCACGCCGCATCGTACCCATCAACGAGCAATACAACCTGCTCATCGCAGGCAATCTCCAGCAGCTCTATGAGCACGCCAAGCACCGAGGCGACCTCATCCTCGCTCGCCGCGCCACGCGCAACGCGTTCGATGTGACGCACCTTGTCTCGAGCTAAATCCGGAGCTTCCAAAAGCGCCAGCAGACGAGCGCACTCGCCCGAAAGAGCATCGCGCACGACGTCGGCAATAGCGGCGCCACGCCTCGCAGCGCCAGAAAAGTCCAGCGATATCACCGGATAGCAAGCGTACTCATCCCGATAGCGCCCGCCGTCTGCATCCCAAATCTGAGCATCGGCAAACAAACGCTGACCAGCGCGACTGACCGCCGGACGCTCCAGAAAAGCCCTGAGCATCGACAAGTTCATGCTCTTGCCAAAACCCTCGGGTCGACAGCACACCACAACGGACGCGTCGCAGTCCAACACATCGGCAATAAACATGGTCTTGTCAACCAGCATGCAACGACCAATGGCATCGGCAAAATCATGCACACCGACCGGCAAAACCGCATCATCGACATGGTTGACAAGCCGTACGCCAAAAGTATCGTCACTGTTGCAATACTCCTGTTCAGACACCGTAACTTCTCCCTAAAACGCAGCACGAAGCCCATTGTAGCGAGCAGTTCAAGTGCAACGCTGGATCCGTGCAAAGGCATCGGGCAACGGTAGGAACAAAGGCCTTGAGGGGGCATAACAAATCGTTGTGCAACAAAATGGGGCCCGATGCAACTGCACCGGCCCCCATTGCGAATCTTTAGTTGTCGGGCAACCGAAAGGGACTACTCCTCGGAGTCGTTCTGCCCAGCAGCCTTCTTTTGCTGATCGAGCTTATGCTTGCCACTCACAATAGACGTGGCACCCAGTGTGGCCAAGCTTGCACTGGCAAGGCTCGCCATAACGATAAGGTCGCCCGTCTTGGGCATGTTACCGCCAGATGACTTGGTCGTTGTAGTCGTCGTGGTTGTAGTGGTCACCGTCTTGGAGTCATTTTGCTCTTGGGCCTGGTTGTCAGCACCGCTCTTGTCGTCGTCTTCGGGCTGTTTCTTTTCGCCCTCGGTCTTGCTCTCGTCCTTCTTCTGAGCAGATTTGTCGTCCTTCTCCTCAGAGCTAGAACCCTTATCAGATTCGGTCTTCTCGGAAGCCTTGTCCTTGGAGTCGCCCTTTGCGGCCTCGGTCTTTTCCGTGGAAACCTGATCAGAGTTGTCCTTGTTCTGGGCCGAGCCGTTATTGACGCCAGCCATCAGCGAAGAACCCAGCGTAGAACCAAGCTGCTCGGAGAAAGAAGGCTTCTTGTCCGGCGAAGCAACGGGAGCGTCCGGCGCTTTATTCGAGTCGTCCTTGGAAGCATCGGAATCAGGGGTTGCGTCAGAGCCGGAGCCGTTGTTAGAGCCGGTGTCAACGAACGAATCGCTCGAGCCGGTGGATGAGTTAGAGGTGTCAGCGTCGGTCGAACCAGAAGCGTCGCTGTCCGTATTGCCGGCAGAGCTTGAAGACGAATCGCCCGCAGCAGAGCCGTTCGAATTGGAGCCGTTCGAGGTAGAGCCGTCGTTGGTAGTGCCACCAGCAGAGCCATTACCGTCAGCATCGGTCGAGGGCGCATCCATCCTGTCATCGTTGGCATCGTCACTCGAGTCGTCATTCGAATCAGGTGTCGGCGAGGGCGCCGGTGTGGGCTCGGGCTGCACGGGCGTCGCGGCGGCAGCCTCGTCCTCAGCGATATAAACCAAGCAGTCCTTTAGCTCGTTGCAGTAGCGGTTCTTCCAGCCTTCATGATACTGGGGCTGGCTCGAATACTTGGTCGCCACGTTGTTGACCACGCTATTGGAGAGCGCCGTCACAAACTCGCGGTCGGACATATCGTTGGAAAGATTTGCCCAACGGAAGAAATCCCTGCAACCACCGGTGCCGCACATGTTGGTGATGCTCCACACCATGCCCTTGACGCAATCGGCGCGGCCGGAGATGTCAATGCCAAGAGCGCTCTTGAGCCACGCCTCGGTCACCGCATAGTACGAGTTGTACGCATAAGCGTCCTGAAGCGCCGAGAACTCGACAGGATCGGTGTTATAAGCGCCCTGGAAGGCCTCCTGCGCAATACGGCCCAGCTCGGTAAGTTGGCCGTTCTCGTACATGGCATTCCTCGCGTTGGAAATCTCGCCGCCGCGATCAATCGCATCCTTGAGCATGCTGTATTTTTCGGGGTTGTAGTTGTAGGCCTGCTTCATAAACGGAATGAGCGACCAACGACGGTCGAACTGGTAATAACCCAGCGCGTTATAGCCGTCACCGTACGAAAAGCCCTGGTTGTAGTTGCCATGGCTCTCGTACTTGGTAAAGTACTTTATCTCGGGAGTCACGTTGACAAACGAAACGCCCTGGACCGACCTCAGCACGCCCGAGAAGGACTGCTGGGTGTAAAGGCCCTTATCGATATCGGTGGCATCCGAGGCAACGCCCGGCGTGGGCTCCTCGGCAGCGGCGGGCGCGGGCGCGGTAACGGCGCCAAACGAAAGCGCCAGCGTCAGGCCCGCGACAATAGCAGAATGCTTGGGCTGCATAAGATCCTCCCTGCATTGGTATAGTTAAAGTGCAGTTTGCAAAGATAGAAATAAGTATTGCAGCTCGCCCGTTGTTGCACAACAACCCCTCGGTAAACGGCAACAACCCTCCGCGAAATCTTAAGGAATTAGACAAACTGGTCGTCGGGCGCCAACAGAAGCTCGCCGTAACGTTTCGTCAGCCCGTCTCTCAACTGACAGAAAGCGGGAATATAGACGTTCAAGATGCGCTGAATCAAATCTTGAGCGAGCTTGTTGTCGTAGATATGGACGTTCGTATTGCGGTCTCTGAGCATATCCAGCCAGGCTGCCTCATCAATAAAGTCGTAGAATCGGTACGACTCCTTCAAGATGGCACGAGGAGACCCCGACGCGGCAAGCGTGGCGCCCTCATACTCGAGCAGACGCTTAAGGAGCGTAATTGAGAGACCGAAAACCTGCTCATAGATATATGCACATCCGGAGACAACATAGTCGTTATCGAAATCTTGGAATCGAGCTGTCTCTAGAAGTGCCAACCGCAAATCAAAGGCTTCGTACGACTTCACGAAAGCCAGCCCCTACAGCTTAATGTCAAAGTTGATCTCGGGGACGGCGGCCAGGTCGGCCAACGTCACGCCGTCGACGTACTTTTCGATCACGTCGTCCAGGCCGCGCCAGAACTTGACGGTCGAGCACAAATCGCTGCGGGTGCAGCTGTTGTCGATGCCGTCGCACGCCACGGGCGCCGTGCTGCCCTCGACAGCGCGCAGGATGTCGCCAGCACGCACCTCGGCCGGGTCCTTGGCCATCATGTAGCCGCCGCCCTTGCCGCGCACGCTCTTAAGCAAGCCAGCCTTCATAAGCGGACGCACCAGCTGCTCCAAATACTTTTGCGAGATATGCTCGCGGTCGGCAACCTCGCGCAGAGCAATCTTGCCCTCGGCGTCACCGAGCGCCGCGATATAGATCATCAGCCGGAGGGCATAGCGGCCCTTGGAAGAAATGAGCATACCTACCCTCCCATCGCATCTGGGACAACATAACCAGGTTTGTTTGTCCCAAATCTTAAGTAAGTGGGACAAACACAACAGGTTATTTTGTCCCAGAATTTGAAAAGTCGAGTGGATTAGTCGGGTTTTCCCTTGACTAACGCCGAACCCATAGTAACTTTATTCCGAGAAGATTCCTAGGGTTTAGTACACCTATGAGTACACCATATACAGAGAGGGACAGCATGAGCGCAAATCCGCTGCTTTCCATCGAAGGTCTCACCGCCTCCGTGGACGAGAAGACCATCCTCCACAACGTCAACCTCAACGTCGCCGCCGGCGAGACCCATGTGCTGATGGGACCCAACGGCGCCGGCAAGTCCACCCTCGGCCACCTGGTCATGGGCGACCCCGTCTACACGGTCAACGACGGCCGTATCGTCTTTGACGGCCAGGACATCACCGAGCTCACCACCGACAAGCGTTCGCGCGCCGGCCTGTTCCTGAGCTTCCAGGCCCCGGTCGAGATCCCAGGCGTGCCGCTGTCGAGCTTTTTGCGTGCCAGCATCGCCGGCCGTCCCGGCCTGGAGATGAAGGGCAAGGAATTCCGCCGTCGCGTCAAGGAGCTCGCGGCCGAGCTCAACATGGATACCGCCTACCTCAACCGCGAGCTGGGCGTAGGCTTCTCGGGCGGCGAGAAGAAGAAGGTCGAGATGCTCCAGCTTCTGCTGCTGCAGCCCAAACTCGCCATCCTGGACGAGACCGACTCAGGCCTGGACGTCGACGCCCTGTCCACCGTCAGCCACGGCATGGACGCGTACCGCAAGAGCTGCGACGGCTCCATGCTCATCATCACGCACAACACGCGCATCTTGGAGCACCTGGATGTCGACCGCGTCCACGTTATGGTCAAGGGCCACATCGTGCGCGAGGACGATGCCTCGCTCATCCCCTGGATCGACAAGAACGGCTTTGAGACCTTCGAGCGCGAGGCCGCCGAGCAGCGCGCCCAGGCCGAGTCTGCCGCTGCCGAGCAGCAGGCGTAAAGGGGCGACGCAATGACCAAGAACCGCACCGAGGTCGCGGACATCGACCGAAGCCTCTACGACTTCACCTATGGCGAGGAGGGATTCGAGCGCCTCGACGCCGGCATCACGCCCGACATCGTGCGCGAGATCAGCGCCAAAAAGGACGAGCCGCAGTGGATGCTCGACCTGCGCTTAAAGTCCCTCGAAATCTTCAACCGCTTCCCGGATCCGACGTGGGGCCCCTCCATCGAGGGCCTGGACATGGACAACATCGTCACCTACGTCAAGCCCAACACCGACCAAAAGCACGACTGGCAGTCGGTGCCCGACGACATCAAGAACACCTTTGAGCGCCTAGGCATCCCCGAGGCCGAGCGTAGCTACCTGGCGGGTGTCGGCGCGCAGTACGACTCCGAGCTCGTCTACCACAACATGCAGGACACCGCGTCCAAGATGGGCATCGTCTACTCCGGTATTGAGGAAGCCCTGCACGATCCGCAGTGGGAACCGCTCATCCACGAGAAGTTTATGACACTCATCCCGCCCACCGACCACAAGTTTGCGGCCCTGCACGGCGCCGTATGGTCCGGCGGCTCGTTTGTCTACGTGCCCAAGGGCACCAAGCTCGATTTCCCGCTGCAGAGCTACTTCCGCCTCAACGCCAAGGGTGCCGGCCAGTTTGAGCACACGCTCATCATCGTCGAGGACGATGCCGACCTGCACTTTATCGAGGGTTGCTCCGCGCCCAAGTACAACGTTGCCAACCTCCACGCCGGCGCTGTGGAGCTCTTTGTGGGCAAACGCGCACACCTGCGCTACTCGACCATCGAGAACTGGTCCAAGAACATGTACAACCTCAACACCAAGCGCGC
>CAJMHW010000052.1 GCA_905213325.1 Collinsella aerofaciens | reverse complement strand
TGCGAACCTCCAGTCCGGACCGCTTCACGGTCCAACTTTCTGTCCGCACCCCCAAATCGGCATCCAAGACATAAAACAGGAACTATTCCACCGCAACTGCCAAGGGTCCCGCTCCAAATTAGCTGCCCACATATGCAAAAGGAGGCCTCCGCGGCGATGCGGAGGCCTCCTTTTTTGTGCACGGTGTACTTTTGAGTGTGCAGGTGGGGGAGTTGTTACTCCTCGACGATCTCGGTGATCGCGCCAGCGGGGCAAGCGTCCTGGCAAGCGCCACAGGCGACGCAGGAGTCCTCGTCAGCGACGGTAGCGACGTCCTGGAGCTCCAGAACGCCAGCGGGGCAGGAGTCGACGCAAACGCCACAAGCGATGCACTCGTCGGCATCAATTACGGGATGAGCCATGGTAGTTTCCTCTCTGTTGACCGACGCTACAGGCGATGCGCGCCGGTTTGATTCGGGCAAAAACATACCACGGGAGCGACCGTTTGCAATACCCTCTGACCGGCATCTTCATACCGTTCGCCGAGTATGCCAAGGTTTACTAAAAAATGCGCAGGTGGGGCCGTTGAGCTGCGCAAATGTTAGCTAAAGGTGACTTGAAATATAGGGCGATTGAGCGTGCTTGCGGAAACCGCATCCCATTATTTTGTCGAAAAACGGGTTGCAGTTTCCGGTTAGGCCCGCTAGCGGAAAATGCGAGCCGGTATCAGCTCTCAAAACGGGATACGGTTTCCGGTTGAGTCTTCAGACGGAAACTGCGACCCGGAATCCACGCTCAAACCGGGACGAGCTTTCCGCAAGGCAGCCCCAGGCGCCCCCGGACCCAAACCTCAGCCATCTCTACATAGATCTCGATAGATTTGCCGAGAACTCAATCAGCGCATCTACCTGCGCATTTAAGAACCTAAACTCTCAGAGATAAGAAATCTTATATGAATTGACTTAGATTTTGTATATTCCGGCCCATAAGGGGATACACTACATCCTGAAAGACAAGCCGAAGCGCCGCGCGAAAGACCGTCGAGGCGGCGCGAACGCACAAGAGAGAGGGAATTTCTAATGAGTAAGATTCTTGGTATCGACCTTGGTACTACTAACTCCGCTATGGCCGTCCTCGAGGGCGGTTCTCCGACCATTATCGTGAACGCCGAGGGCGACCGCACCACCCCGTCCGTCGTGGGCTTCCGTGCCGACGGCGACCGCGTCGTTGGTAAGGCCGCTAAGAACCAGGCTGTCACCAACCCCAAGAACACCGTGTTCTCCATCAAGCGCTTCATGGGCCGCAAGTACTCCGAGTGCACCTCCGAGATCAAGACCGTGCCGTATGAGGTCAAGGAGGGCCAGGGTGGCCGTGCCGTCGTCGACATCGAGGGCAAGGATTACACCGCCGAGCAGGTGAGCGCCATGACGCTCGCGAAGATGAAGGCCGACGCCGAGAAGTATCTGGGCGAGACCGTCACCGACGCCGTCATCACCGTCCCGGCCTACTTCAACGACGCCCAGCGTCAGGCCACCAAGGACGCCGGTAAGATCGCCGGCCTCAACGTCAAGCGTATCGTCAACGAGCCGACCGCTGCTGCTCTTGCCTATGGCCTGGACAAGCAGGGCACCGACCAGCGCATCCTGGTCTTCGACCTGGGCGGCGGTACCTTCGACGTCTCCATCCTCGACCTCGCCGACGGCGTGTTTGAGGTTCTGTCCACCTCGGGCGACAACCACCTGGGCGGCGACGACTGGGATCAGCGCGTCATCGACTGGATGGCCGATAAGTTCCAGCAGGAGAACGGTGTCGACCTGCGTCAGGACCCCATGGCCCTGCAGCGTCTGAAGGAGGCCGCCGAGAACGCCAAGAAGGAGCTTTCCGCCGCCCAGCAGACCACCATCAACCTGCCGTTCATTACCATGAACCAGTCCGGCCCGCTGCACCTCAACTACACGCTGACCCGCGCCGAGTTCGAGAAGATCACCCGCGACCTGCTCGAGCGCTGCAAGCAGCCTGTCACCAACGCACTGCGCGACGCCAAGCTTAAGCTCTCCGATCTGACCGAGGTCATCCTCGTCGGCGGCTCCACCCGTATGCCCGCCGTCCAGGAGCTCGTCAAGACGATGACCGGCAAGCAGCCCAACATGTCCGTGAACCCCGACGAGGTCGTTGCCGACGGCGCTGCCGTCCAGGGCGGCGTGCTCACCGGCGACGTCGAGGGCATCCTGCTGCTCGACGTTACCCCGCTGTCGCTGGGCGTCGAGACCATGGGCGGCATCATGACCAAGATGATCGACCGCAACACCACGATCCCGACCTCCAAGACCGAGGTCTACTCCACCGCTGCCGACAACCAGACCAGCGTCGAGATCAACGTGCTCCAGGGCGAGCGCGAGCTTGCCCGCGATAACAAGTCGCTCGGTAAGTTCCAGCTGACCGGTATCCCGGCTGCCCGCCGCGGCGTGCCGCAGATCGAGGTCACCTTCGACATCGACGCCAACGGCATCGTCAAGGTCTCCGCTAAGGACAAGGGCACCGGCAAGGAGCAGCAGATCACCATTTCCGGCTCCACCGCTCTGTCCGACGACGAAGTCGATCGTATGGTCAAGGACGCCGAGGCTCATGCCGAGGAGGACAAGAAGCAGAAGGAAGAGGTCGAGGTTCGCAACCAGACCGACAGCCTGTGCTACTCCACCGAGCAGACCCTCAACGAGCTCGGTGACAAGGTTTCCGCCGACGTGAAGTCCAAGGCCGAGGCCGCTATCGCCGACGCCAAGAAGGCGCTCGAGGGCTCTGACGTCGAGGCCATCAAGGCCGCCGGCGAGTCCCTGCAGTCCGTGGCCTACGAGCTGGCTCAGGTTGTCTACGCCGACGCTCAGCAGCAGACCGACGGTGCCGCCGGCGCCCAGCCTGCCGACGATGACGTCGTCGACGCCGACTACGAGGTTGTGGACGACGAGGACAAGTAATCATGTCCGCCCGTAAAGCTCGCACGGAGGCGGCCGCCGTTGGTGCCGCCCCCGTTGACTCTGAGGAGAAGGACGTGAAGATTCCCGTAGAGGCCGTCGACGATGCCGAGGCCAACGAGGCCGAGGCCGCCGAGGCTGCCGAGAACCAGGTAGAGGATTCCAACAAGGAGGCGACGATGACCGAGGACGAGATGGTGGAAGCTGCTATCCGCGCCGGTGAGGAAGCCGCCGACAACGACTTTAAGCTCAAGTTCGAGCAGGCCCAAAAGGAGCTCGCCGACGTGCGCAGCGAGCTCGATGCTGCGGCAGAGGCCCAGAAGGCCGCCGAGGACAAGGCAAAGGACGCCACTGAGCGTACCGCCCGTCTTCAGGCCGACTGGGAGAACTTCCGTCGTCGCACCGCCAACGAGCGCATCGCCGAGCGCGAGCGCGCGACCGAGAAGCTCGTCACCGCGCTGCTGCCGGTGGTCGACGATATCGAGCGTGCGATCGACCATGCCCGCAGCCAGGAGCTTGCCGACGACTTTAAGCAGTTCGTCGACGGCGTCGACGCGGTGCATGCCAAGCTGCTCGATGTGTTTGCGCACGAGGGCGTTGAGCCCATCGACCCCAAGGGCGAGGCGTTCGATCCGCTCGAGCACCAGGCCGTGGGCCGCGTCGAGGACGCATCGCAGTACGACGAGACCGTCAACGACGTGTACCAGAAGGGCTACCGCATGGCGGACCGCATTCTGCGTTCCGCGATGGTGACGGTGACCTACGGTGGCGAGAAGCGCCCCGCACCGGAGCCCGAAGCGGCGCCCGAGGATGCTGCGGCCGATACGGCCGAGAGCACCGAGGAGTAATTGAGAAGGGCCCCGGGGCAACACCCGGGGCCCTTTCTGGCCTAGTGCCATATGAAAGCATGAGCCGCCGCCCGCTGGGCGGCGGATGAAACAGGAGAGGAGCTACGATGGCTGCAGGCAAAACCTTCTATGACATCCTGGGCGTATCCAAGAGCGCCTCCGACAAAGAGATCAAGAGCGCGTTTCGCAAGCTCGCGCAAAAATATCACCCCGATGCCGGCGGCGACGAGGCCAAGTTCAAGGAGATCAGCGAGGCCTACGAGACGCTTTCGGACGAGAAGAAGCGCAAAGAGTACGACCAGATGCTCATGTTTGGCGGCATGCCGGGCGCAGGCGGCGCGTATGGCGGCGGCTACGGTGCCGGCGCGGGTGCCAGCGGCTGGGGCGACATCTTCGACAGCATCTTTAGCGGCAACGGTGCCTGGGGTAGCGATTGGGGCTCGGGCTTTGCCGGGGCTGCGGGCGCTGCCGGTGCCGGTGCGGGTCGCAACCGCGCGCGCAAGGGCGGCGACCTGTCGCTGACCGTCGATGTGACGGCCGAGGACGCGTTTCGCGGCGTGACGCACAAAGTCACCTATCGCATTCCCTCGACAGGCGAGCAGCAGACCATTACGGTCTCGGTGCCCGCGGGCGCGGTCGACGGCGGCAAGCTACGCTACAAGCGTCGCGGCGAGTACGGAGTTGCGGGTGGCGAGCGTGGCGACCTGGTCGTGACCACGCATGTGGAGGAGCACCCGCTGTTTAAGCGCAAAGGTGCCGACGTGACCATGGAGGTACCGGTCTCGGTCTACGAGGCGGCGCTCGGCTGCACGGTGGACGTGCCGACGCCCGGTGGTGCGACGGTTCGTCTGAAGGTGCCCGCGGGTACCCAGACGGGCAAGAAGTTCCGCTTTAAGGAGATGGGCGCGCCCGACGTTAAACACCGTGGCCGTACGGGCGCGCTGCTCGTCGAGATCAAGGTGCAGGTTCCCACGAACTTGTCTGATGACGAGCGCGATGCCATGACCAAGCTGCGCGAGGCCGACACGCGCGATTATCGCGAGAAGGTCAACCGTTACAAGGCGACGTACTAGGGCGGTCGTGGCGCACGCCCGCGCCCGCGGGCTTATGATGGACGATAACGAGACGGAAAGGGGTCAGGTAGCATGGCCGAGGACAATAGGAATAAACCGCTGTACATGATCAGCGTGGCGGCCGAGTTGACCGGCATGCATCCGCAGACTCTGCGCGTCTACGAGTCCAAGGGCCTGGTGAACCCCCAGCGCTCGGGCGGCAACACGCGCCTGTATTCGCGTGCCGATATCGAGCGCCTGGAGCTCATCAACCAGCTGACCGACGAGGGCATCAACCTTGCCGGCGTGGTGCGCATCCTCGATATGAAGGAGCGTGCCGAGGAGCGTGAGCGCGAGAACGAAAAACTCCGTGCCCGCGTACGCCAGCTCGAGGACGAGCTGCACGAGTACAAGATGCAGAAGAAGATCACCGCCCTGGCCCCGCGCGACGGCTCAGTCAACCCCGAGCAAGTCATGCGCAAGCTGCTGGGCGCCGGCGGGGATTTGTAGTTACGCGGGTTTACCAACCCGCGTAACCAGTTGACGCTGCAAGCCCGTCAGAGCGGCAATCTGCCTTTCAACTTCGGCGGCATGATCAAAAGATCAATGCCGCCTTGTTTCAAGGCACCTTGCTCGCTCTGGCGGGCTTTCGCTGTCCGCGCCAAAATATCGGCGTTGCCATGGCCCGGATGCGGCACTTGGGGACGTTCCTCACTTTGGAAATACGGCCCGCTCGCTGTCCGTCCTCTACCTGCGGCGTTGCCTTGCTCCGGATGCGGTAGTCATTGGGGACGTTCTTAAATGACTGGTCAAAGGGGACATTCTTGCGGCACTTGGCAGTTGGGGACGTTCCTTTTGTGCCGGCACTTTGGGACACTCCTTGTCAGAAGAGTGATGCAAGGTGCTCGTCCTTTACTTTACCGAGATAAAGTGAACGTGTAGATTCGTAACCCGCTGGCAACCGTTCTATGGCACGATATTGAACGAATGTATGCTATGCGCCCAAATCTTTTGGGCAGAGTGGGAGACAGTATGGTCAAGCTGTACGAGGACGGCATCTACCTGCGTAACGGCAGCGAGGTTGTGCCTGAGGCCGAGGCTGCCGAGCGCGGTATTACGCAGACGCCCGAGGATGCCAAGCGCGGCACCATCGCGTATTCGATCCTCCAGGCACACAATACGTCCGGCGACCCCGAGGCGCTCAAGATTCGCTTCGACGCCATGGCGAGCCACGACATCACCTTTGTCGGCATCATCCAGACGGCGCGCGCCTCGGGCATGGAGCAGTTCCCGCTGCCCTACGTGCTCACCAACTGCCACAACTCGCTGTGCGCCGTGGGCGGCACCATCAACGAGGATGACCACGTCTTTGGCCTCTCGGCTGCCAAGAAGTACGGCGGCATCTTCGTCCCGCC
Source organism: Collinsella aerofaciens (assembly GCA_905213325.1). GTDB lineage: Bacteria > Actinomycetota > Coriobacteriia > Coriobacteriales > Coriobacteriaceae > Collinsella > Collinsella aerofaciens_AG. Next base: position 2,137 of record CAJMHW010000052.1, on the reverse strand, counting down.
GCACATCGCCGTCATCCACTCCTTTATGCGTGAGAACTTTGCCGGTTGCGGCAAGATGATTCTGGGCTCCGACTCGCACACCCGCTACGGCGCCCTGGGTACCATGGCCGTGGGCGAGGGCGGCGGCGAGCTGGCCAAGCAGCTGTTGCGCGACACCTACGACGTTGCCTATCCCGGCGTCGTCGCCATCTACCTCACGGGCGCCCCGCGCCCCGGCGTCGGCCCGCACGATGTGGCGCTCGCCATCATCCGCGCCGTCTTTGCCAAGGGCTACGTCAAGAACAAGGTAATGGAGTTCGTGGGCCCCGGCATCGCGAGCATGACGACCGACTACCGCAACGGCGTCGACGTCATGACCACCGAGACCACCTGCCTGTCGAGCATCTGGGCCACCGATGAGGACACGCGCGCGTTTTTGGCCATGCACGGCCGCGGCGACGACTACCGCGAGCTCAAGCCCGCCGATGTTGCCTACTATGACGGCTGCGTCGAGGTCGACCTGTCGAGCATCAAGCCCATGATCGCGCTGCCGTTCCATCCTTCTAACGGCTTTGAGATTGACGAGCTCAACGAGAACCTCGAGGACATCCTGCATGAGGTCGAGCTCGAGGCCGCCAAGATCGGCGAGGGTAAGACGCACTTTAGCCTGCTCGACAAGATCGTCGACGGCAAGCTGCACGTGCAGCAGGGCGTCATCGCCGGCTGCTCGGGCGGCAACTACGACTCCGTGGTCCAGGCTGCCCGCGTGCTTAAGGGCGCCAACACCGGCTGCGGCGAGTTTTCGCTGTCGGTCTATCCCACGAGCCAGCCCGTGGCGCTCGAGCTTACACGCCGCGGCTACATCTACGACCTTATGGAGGCCGGCGCGATCGTGCGCACGGCATTCTGCGGCCCGTGCTTTGGTGCCGGCGACACGCCTGCCAACAACGGCCTTTCGATCCGCCACACCACGCGCAACTTCCCCAATCGCGAGGGTTCCAAGCCGGGCAACGGCCAGCTGAGCGCCGTGGCCCTGATGGACGCCCGCTCCATTGCGGCGACGGCTGCCAACGGCGGCGTCCTGACGCCGGCGACCGACCTGCCCGAGGAGACTTGGGACGAGGCCTGTGAGTACACCTTCGACGACGCTCCCTACAAGAAGCGCGTGTACTGGGGCTTTGGCAAGGCGGAGCCTACCGACGAGCTGGTCGAAGGCCCCAACATCAAGCCGTGGCCCGCGATGGAGCCCCTCGGCGACGACATCCTGCTCAAGGTGTGCTCCAAGATCATGGACCCGGTCACCACGACCGACGAGCTCATTCCCTCGGGCGAGACGAGCTCCTTCCGCTCCAACCCGCTGGGTCTGGCCGAGTTTACGCTCAGCCGCCGCGACCCTGCCTACGTGGGTCGCTCCAAGGAGGTTGACGCCGTGGAGAAGCGCCGCGTGGCCGGCGAGGCTGCAGGCGACCTGGCGGTACTCGATGCCGAGCTTGCCGGCGTGTTTGAGGCACTGGCCGGCGCCGGCGTCGCGGCCGATGCCAAGGCGACCGAGTACGGCTCCATGCTCTATGCCAAGAAGCCCGGTGACGGTTCTGCCCGCGAGCAGGCTGCGAGCTGCCAGCGCGTGATCGGCGGTCTGGCCAACATCGTCCACGAGTACGCCACCAAGCGCTATCGCTCCAACGTGATGAACTGGGGCATGGTGCCCTTCCAGATGGAGGCCGAGCCCAGCTTTGAGGTGGGCGACTACGTCTTTGTGCCGGGTATCCGCGCCGCGCTCGACGGCGACCTGAAGGACATCGCCGCTTACGTGGTTCGCGCCGATGGTGCGGTCGAGCAGATTGAGCTCTACATTGCCGATATGACGGCAGAGGAGCGTGCCATCGTCAAGGCCGGCTGCCTGATCAACTACAACAAGTTCAAGGCCGCTGCCGAGTAACGCACTTAATTGTCCGCCCGGGGCTTACCCTTTCCCGCCCGCTCACGCGCTTCGCGAGGGTCGCGTTCGGGAAAGGGTAAGCCCCGGGCTACATTTCTGCGTTCTCGTTGGGTCTTGAGGGACGCTAATAAATAGACCTGCTTGATGCCGCCTCTGTTATCGGGGGCTTATAGGACAAAATGTGTGTCCACGTTGGGGGCATCGGCGCAGGTCGATGCC
>CAJMHW010000051.1 GCA_905213325.1 Collinsella aerofaciens | reverse complement strand
AGTTCCGCACGCAAAGAAGGCCACTTAATGTGGCCTTCGTCTTGCGCAGGACTGTAGAGCAGGGAACTTCGTGCCCCGACGCCCGGGAGGACGTTTCATTTAGAAAGATGGACCGACCGCCGTCAGCGATGGGAGCTACTCCCCCAGCACGGCCTTTTTGGCGGCTGCAGCCATGTTGTCCAGATCTTCCTTGGTGGGGTGATCCTTTGCGGCGACCCAGTTATCGAGCAGCATCTTAAATCGGGCGTTGTCGGGATCTTGCTCAAGCATTGCCTCGTAGCGTTGCTTGACCGCGGGGCCCATTTTGCCCTGGCACATCGCCCAGCCTACAAGCTCGGCATCCCCAGCCAAATTGGAAGTTACGCGGTCGATAATCTGCTGGTAATAACTCTGGTCGGCGCCAAAACCGCAGGTGCCAAACAGGAAGACGCGCTTGCCGTGCAAGGCGGAGAGCAACGTCGCGACCGAAGGCGTGCACGCGCCCTTGTCGCACCAAAAACCGACGAGCACCGTGTCGGCCGCGCAGGCGCCCTGCGCCTCGAGCGCAACCTGATCTGCATCCGCATCGTCGCTCAACGCCGCGGCATGGACAAACTCAACACCCGCAGCCTGCAGAGCGCGCTTGATCGCGCCCGAAACCATCCTGGTATTACCGCTCTTGCTGTTAACCACCAAAGAGCACGTCATAGTCACGTTGCCTCGTTTCCCCCAAAACTAAAGCCACTAATGCAATTTATTAGATGAATATCTTAGTACTTACGTGACAGATGTAAACCACCGTCTGTCGATTGATTAATTTGCCCCACGGTCTTGCTTACTGGGCAAACTGGCTGCGGTAGAGTTCGGCGTAGAAGCCGCCTGCCGCTAGCAGCTCGTCGTGCGTGCCGCGCTCGATAATCTGACCGTCGCGCATGACCAGAATGCAGTCGGCGTTGCGGATCGTCGACAGGCGGTGCGCCACGACAAAACTTATGCGACCGGCCATGAGCTCGTCGAATGCCGCCTGCACCTGCAGCTCGGTGCGGGTATCGATACTCGAGGTCGCCTCGTCCAGCAGCAAGATAGCTGGGTCGGTGAGCATGACGCGCGCGATGCACAGCAGCTGTTTTTGACCCTGGCTAAACGTGCCGCCGTCCTCGCCGATGACCGTATCGTAGCCGCCTGGCAACTGCACGATAAACTTGTGCGCGTGCGCGCGCTTGGCGGCTTCGACAACCTGCTCGCGCGTAGCTCCTGGGCAACCGTAAGCGATGTTGTCCGCCACCGTGCCCTCGAACAGCCACGTATCCTGCAGCACCATGCCAAAGGCGCGGCGCAGGCTTGCGCGCGTGTAGTCACGCGAGGAACGGCCATCGACCGCAATGCGACCGGCATCGATATCGTAAAAACGCAGTAGCAAATTGATGAGCGTCGTCTTGCCGCAGCCCGTGGGGCCGACCAGGGCAAAGCGCATGCCGAGCTTAGCCTCGATGCAGATATCCTGCAGCAGTTTGCGGTCGGGCACGTAGCTAAAGTCCACATGCTCAAAGGTCACCTCGCCCTGCGGGACGGCAAGTTCCACGGCATCCTCCGCGTCGGGCTCCTGCTCGCGCGCATCGAGCAGCGCAAACATGCGGCGCGCCGAGGCGTACGCGGTCTGGATCTGCGTAATGACGTTGGTGACCTCGTTGAACGGCTTGGTGTATTGGTTGGCATAAGACAGAAAGATTTGAACGCCGCCCACCGTAAGCGCCGCAGGCACGCCCGTGATCACGCCCACGCAGCCGATCACGGCGACCACGGCATAGATGATGTTGTTGATAAAGCGCGTGCCGGGGTTGGAGAGCGAACCCATAAACTGCGCGCGCTCGCCCGCGGTGTAGAGCTCGGCATTGAGGGCATCGAAGCGTTGCTGAGCGTTCGAGCCATAGGCAAAGGCGTCGACAAGCTTCTGCTCGCCCACGTACTCCTCGATATGGCCGCCAAGCTGACCCTGAATACGCTGCTGCGCCGTAAAGCTCTTGTTGGAGAGTTTGGCGATGGCGCTGGCCGCAAAGATGGAGAGCGGCGTGACGAGCACCACTACGAGCGTCATGGTCAGGTTGATGGAGAGCATAAACGCGAGCGTGCCAACGATGGTGATAACACCGGTAAAGAGCTGGGTAAAGCCCTGCAGCAGACCGTCGCCCACCTGATCGACGTCGTTGACCACGCGGCTCATAAGGTCGCCGTGGGCATGGCTGTCGATAAAGCTGAGCGGCATACGGCTGAGCTTATCGCTCGCCTCCACGCGCATGTCACGCACCGTCTCGTAGGACAGGCGGTTAACGCAATAGCCCTGTAGCCACTGGAAGGCCGCGGCCCCCACCACGACGAGCGCGAGTTTGGTAACAAGCGGCAGCAGCGCGTCGAAGTCCACCTGCCCGGCGGCGACGATAAGGTCGATGCCCTCGCCGATGAGAATGGGCGTATAGAGTTGCAAGATCACCGAGACGGCGGCACTCACAAACGACGCTACAAACGAAATGCGATGCGGGCGAACATAGCCCAGCAGGCGGCGGGTCACCGCACCCACGGGATAGCGCTCGGGATCGCCGGGCTGGCGCGGACCGTCGCCCAGGTCGTTGAGGTTATCGTTACCGGACACGTTGGCCGTCATCGTGGCGACCGAACCGGAGGAAGTGTACGGATTCATTTAGCAGCCCTCCTTTGCGCAAGTGGATGCCGGGGCAGCCGGGGCGGACGCGGGACTTGGGACGGACGTGGGCGCCGCACTCCCCTGCTGGCCCTCGAGCTCCTCGCGGCGCAGCTGCGACTGGCAGATCTCGCGATAGAGCTGGCAGGTCGCGTACAGCACGTCATGCGTGCCCAGGCCCGCAACCGAGCCGTGGTCGAGTACGCAAATCATGTCGGCATCGCGCACGGTCGAGACGCGCTGGCTCACGATGACGGTCGTCAGCGGCAACCCGCCCTCGGCAGCGCCGCGCATGCTGCGCTCGCGAATGGCATGGCGAAGCGCCGCGTCGGTCTTAAAGTCGAGCGCCGAGGCAGAATCGTCCATGATCAATATCTGAGGCGAGCCCACCAGGGCGCGCGCGATGGTCAGGCGCTGGCGTTGGCCACCGCTGAAGTTCTTACCGCCCGCCTCGACCGGGACATCGAGCCCCTGCGGCTTGTTGCGCACGAACTCGCTCGCCTGCGCCATGTCGAGCGCCGCCCAGAGCTCCTCGTCGGTTGCCGACTCGTCACGCCAGGTCAGGTTGCTGCGGATCGTACCGCTCACGAGCGACGCGCGCTGCGGGACGGTCGCGACCACATGGCGCAGCTGGTCGAGCGGCCAAGTGCGCACGTCGGTACCCATTACGCTTACGCTGCCGACGCCCGCGTCGTACAGGCGCGGAATGAGCGAGACGAGCGTCGACTTACCGCTGCCCGTACCGCCGATGATGCCGAGTGTTTTGCCCAGCGGCAGCTCCAGGGTCACATCGTCGACGGCGTTGGCCGCGCCCGCGCCAAAGGAGAAGCTCGCATGGCTCAAGCTCAGCGCGGGAACCGAAGCGGCATCGTCCGCCGCGTTCGGCTCGGGCAGCGCGACCGGCTCGTTGCCTTCGTCGGTGATACTCGGCGCGCAGTTAAGCACCTCATTGATACGCGAAGCACTCGCGCTCGCCTTGGTAAAGACCACGACCAGGTTGGCGACGTATACGATGGAGGTCAGGGTCTGCGTCATGTAGTTCACAAACGCCATGACCTGGCCTTGCGTAAGCTCGCCCACGTTGACCTGGATGCCGCCCACCCACAGGATGGCGCACACGCCCAGGTTCATCACCAAAAACGTGACGGGATTAAGGATTGACGAGAGCTTGCCCACCGCGATGGCGGTATTGGCCTGGTCATCGGCGGCTTGGGCAAAGCGCTCGCGCTCGTGATCTTCGCGTACAAAGGCGCGAACCACGCGGGCGCCCGAAAGCCCCTCGCGGCAAATGAGCGCGATGCGGTCGAGCTTTGCCTGCAGCTGCTTGTAGTACGGAATGCAGCGCGCCATGACAAACCAAAACACCAGGCCAATGGCGGGCGTGCAAATCAAAAAGATCATGCCGAGCTTAAGGTCGATGGCGAGGGCCGCGCACATAGAGCCCACCGCCAAGAAGGGCCAGCGGATGAGCATGCGCACGCCCAGCGCCACGGCAAGCTGCACCTGGTTGACGTCGTTGGTGATGCGGGTGATAAGCGACGGCGTGCCAAAGCGGTCGAGTTCGGCATAGCTCAACTTGTTGATGTGCTGGTAGAGCGCACCGCGGATATCGGTGCCCATGCCCTGCGAGGTGAGCGCCGCCATCTTTTGGCAGACGAGCGTAAACGAGATGCCGATCACAGCCATGGCGGCGAGCACCATGCCGTAGTGGATAACGGCGTTCACGTCGTGCGCCCCAATGCCCTTATCGATCATCTGGGCAATCACCAGCGGCGTCAGCAGGTCAAAGATCACTTCGATCAGCTTACACGCAGGGCCGATCACCATATACCGGCGAAACTTACCACCAAAACGCCTGAGCAGCTCAATCATGTATAGGCGCTCCCTATCATCATTCACACTCAATCCGAATCATGATAGTACCGCCACCCCAAAAGAAGCGTAAACAACTCGTCATTTCTAACGGGATTCAGTTTTCAGGGGGGGGGTATACGCGCACACCCAGCCAGTGTTGGGTCAACTAGCATGGTATATTTACATTAGTGCTACCAAGTTAGTCGCCGACCCTTGAAATGAGGTGCCGAGATGAACGACATTCTCGCAAGAAGAGCAAGACGAGCAACCGTGGGCATCGCCCTTTCCGCGGCACTTGTCGCGGGAATCGCCCCCGCAACGGCGATGGCGGCGGAAACCAGTTCCCCCACCGGTGCAGTTGCCTTGCAGACGGAAGATGCGGCCGCCGCAAAAGAAAAAGCGTATGCAGCCATGCAGGAAGCGCTCAAAAACCTCGAGGCCGCAAAAGACGCCGCAAGTCCCGAGAAAATTGCGGAAATCGATACTAAAATTGCCATTTTTCAAAAGAACTACGACACTAATTTGGCGCGAGCTGCCATATATAAGGAATCCCTTCCTACCATGCAAGCGGACATCGATGCAGCCCAAGCCAAATACGACGAGGCCGGCAACCGGGTAAGCGAGCTCCAGGCAAAATTAGACAACAAACTTGAGGTGCTTAAGGCACTCGAAGCACTCGGCGACGAGGAGCTTGTCAAAACTGTTAAACAGCAAATAAGGCAGTTGCAAAATGAGATCGTAGGGGCAAAAGCGTATGTAGATCATTGTGAAACGGAGCTTGACGAGTTCCAGCGCCGCCTCAAAAGTCAGGAAGGACGAGTTAATGACTGTGAACGTTCTGCAGAGAAATATAAAGCCCATATCGACCAGTTCATAGCCTGGCGAGATGCGCTCCTCGACAATTTGAAAAAAGCGCAAACGGCTTATGACGACGCCTGCAAGGCATACGAAGAGGCAAAAGCCGCGGCAGACAAGGCCACCTCGCCCGAGATAACGCAACCGACCGAGACAACGCCTCCCTCCAGCTCGGCACAACCGGCCGAGACGACACAGCCCACCGGCTCGTCCGCGACCAGTAAAGACACCTCGCCAAGCTCCACCAAGCAAGCGAACTCGAGCAGCGGCAAGCAAGCAGATACGACCGCCGGCAAGCTCGCGAACACGGGCGACACAGCGCCGAGCGCAATCGCACTCGCAGGAATCGCCGCCGCAGGACTCGGAATAACCGCCACGGCCACACGCCGCATCAGGAACTCGAAATAGCCGCCAGAGCATACTACCTTCGCCAATCCACAAGCCAAGAGACAAAAAGAGGCCCGTTTCCCCAACCCAGGGAAACGGGCCTCTTTACTTGAAAAAACAGATGGTAATGCCGCCGTCTCTTGAACCACGCAGCCATCAATGCCCAGACAACACTAGCAAGCCGCATTCCTTAAGGGATAGATTTAATGGCTGTTAATCAAGGGGTATACGCGCACGCCCGATCAATGGCGGGCAAACCGCCTGATATACTTAGATTAGTGCTACCAAGTTAGTCGCCGACCCTTGAAATGAGGTGCCGAGATGAACGACATTCTCGCAAGAAGAGCAAGACGAGCAACCGTGGGCATCGCCCTTTCCGCGGCACTTGTCGCGGGAATCGCCCCCGCAACGGCGATGGCGGCGGAAACCAGTTCCCCCACCGGTGCAGTTGCCTTGCAGACGGAAGATGCGGCCGCCGCAAAAGAAAAAGCGTATGCAGCCATGCAGGAAGCGCTCAAAACCCTCGAGGCCGCAAAAGACGCCGCAAGTCCCGAGAAACTTGCGGAAATCGATGATGACATTGCCGCTTTTCAAGAGATCTACGACATGGTGGTGACGGAAGCCGCCAAACGGAGGGAACCCCTTCCCGCCATGCAAGCGGACGTCGATGCAGCCCAAGCCAAATACGATGAGGCCCACAACCGGACAAGCGGCCTTCAGGCAGAATTAAATAAGGCAATCGACGACGGAGCTTCTAACGAAACTATTAAGCAGTTGCGAAGTGAGATCATGTCGGCAGAAAGGCGAGAAAAATCTTGTGAAGATGATCTTCACCGCTGCCAACGCCGGCTCGAAAGCCAGGAAAGACAGGTTCAGGATTTCGAAAGTGAGGCGGAGAAAGCTAAAACCCACATCGATGAGGACATAGCCAAGCGAGATGCGCTCCTCAGCGATTTGGAAAAGGCGCAAGCGGCCTATGACGACGCCTGCAAAGCATACGAAGAGGCAAAAGCCGCGGCAGACAAGGCCACCTCGCCCGAGATAACGAAACCCGCCGAGACGACAAAACCCTCCAGCTCAGCGCAGCCGGCCGAAACGGCACAGCCCGCCAGCTCGCCCGCGACCGGCAAATACGCTCCATCGAGCTCCACCAAGCAGGCGAACATGAGCAGCGGCAAGCAAGCAGATACGACCGCCGGCAAGCTCGCGAACACGGGCGATGCAGCGCCGAGCGCAATCGCACTAGCAGGAATCGCCGCCGCAGGCCTCGGAATAACCGCCACAGCCACACGCCGCCTCAAGAACTCAAAATAGCCGCCAGCGGCTATTGTCTTCGCCAATCCACAAGCCCAGAGACAAAAAGAGGCCCGTTTCCCCACCTAGGGAAACGGGCCTCTTTAACTGCAAAAATTCAAACAACAGCACCGCCGCCTCTTGAACCACATAGCCTTCAATGCCCAGACAACACCAGCAAGCCGCATTCCACAAGGGATAGATTTAATTAGATAAACGCGCCTTTACGGGTGATTTTTGGACGACGGGGCCCGACCGGCGGCGAGGTGTTTGGTAGTCGAGCGATCCCGCAGGCGAAGCCGAGGACCAGCGAGACACCAAATACCTCGCCGCCGGCCGGGCCATGTCGCGGCACCAAAAAACGCCCGTGCGCTCGATGGATTCGGATGCCCGACAGAGGCTCCTTATGGCTGCTTCCTTCCGGACCTGACCAGATTCGGAACATGTCGTCATCCGAACCCATCGAACGCGCTAGGCGCTCGATATATCTTACCCGCTCCCGCCCGATGGGGCAAGGTAGCTAATTTGGGACGGGGCTTTTTTTACTACTCGGGCAATCAGATCGACAAGTAGTCAAATAAGGCCCATCCCAATTAGACTGGTCTGACGCCGTGCCACGAAAGGGGCCTATCTACTACGTTTAAGCCGAGGGGGTCAACCATAGCCGGCTTTTTCGAAAATCGACAAGCCGTCTACCTGCACTGGTTTTATTTTCGCATATTCCGGGATGGTCGAGGGTGCTCGGCTAAACGTAGTAGATGGCCGCATTTCGTGGCAAGCGGTCCGGCTCGAGACCCTAGGCAGTCAGCCTCGGATAGCCATTCTCGAAGTTGCGGTGGAATACGGACTGAATTGGCACCTTAAAGGCAAAAACACTCCGTATTTCACCGCAACTTATCGAGGGGATGGGTTTTAGAGGCGGCCAAGGTCGTAGGCTTGGGCGGCGGCTTCGCCGGCGCAGATGAGGTTGGTTGTGGCTTCCTGGGGATCGAGCGCCAGCTCAAGGCCCATGGGCTTGCGGCAGACCGGCAAAACCAGGTCGACGCCCTGCCCATACACCGCATCCAGGTTGTCGGCACGACCGCCCACGACGGCAACAACCGGCTTGCCATAGCGCTTGGCACGGCGGGCCACGCCCACTGGCGCCTTGCCGGCAGCGGATTGCTCGTCCATATTGCCCTCGCCCGTTATGACCAGGTCGACATCGCGCACGCGCTCGTCAAACCCAATCAGATCAAGCATCGTCTCCACGCCCGAGCGCAGCTCCGCACCGAGCGCTAGCAGCGCGGCACCCAAACCGCCAGCGGCACCGGCTCCCGGTCGCTCACCTTATCTAAGGCTTTCAAATATGCGTTGGCTGTTGCTAGA
>CAJMHW010000050.1 GCA_905213325.1 Collinsella aerofaciens | reverse complement strand
ATGCCAGATAACCGGAATCCACTCCACCTGATAAAAATGCGCCGACTTCCACATCCATGCGTGATGGTCGGTATGCAGCAGCTCCTCGGCCAGCGGCGAGAGCGGCTCGCCCAAGAACTCGCGGTAGCACGCCTGGACATCGGGATTCTCGTGCGAGAAGCGAATGTCCGCAGCGGCATCCAGGCCCCAGAGCACCTGGCCACGCTCGGCTGCCAGCTCGCAGCCGTCGTGGATGGGCTGACCGCCGCCACCGACGCAGCCGCCCGGGCACGCCATGACCTCAACGAAATCATAGCTCACGCGGCCGTCGCGAATCGCGTCGAGCAGACGGGCGGCGTTGCCCAGCCCGTGCGCCACGGCGACGCGCACCTTGGTACCGTCGATATCGGCCACGGCCTCCTTCCAGCCCTCGAGTCCGCGCACGTCAGTGAAGAAGTCGGCATCCGGGTTCTTGCCCGTCACCAGGTAATATGCCGAGCGCACGGCGGCCTCCATCACGCCGCCCGTGGCACCAAAGATCACACCCGCGCCCGTGCCAAAGCCCAACGGCGTATCGAGCGGCTCCTCGACCAGCGTGTCCACGCTCACGTGGCTCGCGCGGATCATGCGCACCATCTCGCGCACCGTCAGCGCAACGTCCACGTCGGGCGCGCCGCCCTCGCCCATCATGCTCGGCAGCGCACACTCGGCCTTCTTGGCCGTGCACGGCATAACGGACACCACGAACAGACGCTCGGGCTCCGCGCCCAGCACCTTGGCGTAGTAGGTCTTGGCGATAGCGCCGAACATCTGCTGCGGCGACTTTGACGTGGACAGGCTGTCGACAAACTCGGGGTAACGTGCCTTCACAAAGCGCACCCAGCCCGGGCAGCAGCTCGTAAACATGGGCCAGCCGCGGCTGTCGCCCTCACCCTTAGCGGCGGCGCCCAGGCGCTCGAGCAGCTCGGAGCCCTCCTCCATAATGGTGAGGTCGGCCGAGAAATCGGTATCGAACACGTACTCAAAGCCCACGCGGCGCAGCGCGCAAGCCAGACGCTCGACGGTTGCCTCCTCGCGCGGAATGCCGAGTTCCTCGCCCCAGGCGCTGCGAACGGCAGGCGCGATCTGCACCAGCACGATCTTGTCGGGATTAGCGAGCGCGTCAAACACGGTCTCGGTGTCGTCGCGCTCGCGCAGCGCGCCCGTCGGGCAATGCGTGATGCACTGGCCGCACGCGACGCAATCGGTCTTGCCGATCGGCACGCGCCCGCGGGTGCCCACGGCGGTATGCGTGGCGCGGTTGGTCAGGTCCCAAATCCCTAGGCCCTGTACGCTCTCGCACACCTTGATGCAGCGCATGCATTTAATGCACTTGTCGTTTTCGCGGATGATGGGGAAATCGAAATCCCAGCCCTCGCCCGCCAAATGCCTTTGAAACGGCAGATAGAAAATGCCCAGGTCGTTGGCAATGGTCTGCAGGTTGCAGTTACCGCTGCGCACACAGCTCGTGCAGCGTGAATCGTGCTGCGAAAGCAGCAGCTGCACGTTGGTGCGGCGCGCCTCGCGGGCCTTGGGGCTGTTGGTGTGGACCACCATGCCATCGAGCACGTAGTTGTTGCAGGCGGCAACCAGCTGGTCGCAGCCCTCAACCTCGACCACGCACACGCGGCAGCCGCCGATCTCGTTTAGATCGCGCAGGTAGCACAGGGTGGGAATCTGGATACCGACGGACTTGGCCGCGTCCAGGATCGTGGTGTGCTCGGGCACCACGACCTCGCAATTATCGAAAGTGAGCTTGACCATGTTGAGTGCTCCGCTTTCGGTGTTGTCGCTGACAGTGGGGTTGTTGGGCTCTACCATTCCAGGTTCCTCCCTCCGCGGAACGCGCCAAAGCCAAAGTGGTCGCAACGCAGGCAGCGGCTTGCCTCCTGGCGTGCCTCCTCCTCGGTAAGGCCCTGCTCGACCAGATTCCAATCGTGGATGCGCTCGCCGGCCTCGCGCTCGCCCAGCTCGCAGCGGCCGCACTCGTGCTTGCCCTTAAACTGCACGGTCGGCAGCTCCACGTCGAGCTTGATCTTGTGGTCAAAGCCCAGGTAGCGGTCGATGTTTGCCGAAGCCACGCGGCCGGCGTTGATGGCACGGATGACGGTGGCGGGACCGGTCTGGCAGTCGCCGCCGCTAAAGAGGCCATCGAAGTTGGGCACGGCGCCGTCCGAATCGGTAACGACGCGACCCCACTTGCAGACGATGCCCATGTCCTCAAACGGCTTGGAATCGATGTCCTGGCCAATGGCCACAAACACGCGCTCGCAGGGAATGACGCGCTCGGGCGTGGCTGCGGCACGCGGGGCCGGACGCCCACGGCGAGGCTCGCCGATAATCTGCGGTTGCACGCGCAGGCCGCTCACGCGACCATCTTCGCCCGTCTCGATGGCGAGCGGGGCCGTAAGCTCCAGAACCTCGCAACCCTCGGCCTGGGCGCCGGCGATTTCGGCGTCCTGAGCCGTCATATCGCAGATGCGACGGCGGTAGACGATGCTTACCTTTTCGGCGCCGCAGCGCACGGCAGAGCGCGCCACGTCCATGGCCACGTTGCCGCCGCCGATGACGCACACGCGCTGGCCGCTCAGGTCGGGCAGTTCGTCGTCGCCGATGGCACGCAGCATCTTGACGGCCGACTCCACGCCGGGCGCCTCTTCGCCCGGAAGGCCGAGCTTCTTGTCGCTATGGGCACCGATGGCCAGATAGACGGCATCGAACTCGTCGCGCAGGCGGACAAGCTCCTCGCCGTTGACGGAGTGATCGAGCTCAACGTCGATGCCGGCGCTCAAGATCCAATCGATCTCGGCCTGCAGGCGCTCGCGCGGCAGACGATAGCTGGGGATGCCGTAGCGCAGCATGCCGCCCAAGTGGTGGCGCTGCTCAAAAATGGTCACCTTGTGGCCCATCACGGCCAGGTAGTAGGCACAGGAAAGGCCGGCCGGGCCGCCGCCGATCACGGCGATGCGCTTGCCGGTGTTGTCCACTACATGCGGCTTGTGGTCGTTGAGGTCACTGTGCTCAACGGCAAAACGCTTGAGGGCGAGAATGTTCATGGGATCATCGACCATGCCACGGCGGCAGTGCATCTCGCAGGGATGCTCGCACACCAAGCCGCAGACGAGCGGCAGTGGGTTGTTCTTGCGGATGACCTTGACGGCGTCGGCATAACGGCCTGCCTCGACGAGCGAGATGTAACCGGGAATGTCGACGTGCGCCGGGCAGCCCGAGACACACGGGACGCGAGCCTCGCGGTCAAAGCCGCAGGAGTGCTCGCGGATGTGGTGCTCAAAATCGTCGCGAAAGCCGCGAATAGCCGTGAGTGCCATGGCGCCGGCCTCGTAGCCGATGGCGCAGTCGCTCGAAAGGTAGATGGTGCGGGCCGTGCGCTCAATCAGGTTGAGCGTGGACTCATCGGCGCGCCCTTCGAGCACATCGGCAAGCAGGTCGCTCAGCGCGCTCAGGCCCACACGGCAGGGCGTGCACTTGCCGCAGCTCTGGGTGGAGCACAGGTTGACGAGCGCCGCCGTAAACTCAACGGGACACGGGGCGAGCGAACTCACCGCCAGACGGCGTCCGAGCGCATCGTGCAGGTCGTCCATGACGGCCTGAGCGTGGCTGCGTTCCATTACATGCAGTCGAGCCATAAGATCCCCTCTCACATGGCAGCCCGGAGGCGAGGCCGGGCGAAATTGCTACACGCACAACACTGACCTAAAAAGTTGTTAGGTCTCCACGCAGTTCGGCAGGCGGCATGAAATGTCACCCTCAGCGGTGAAATAGAACATTACCGCAGATAAATGCCATATTTGGTAAAACGCGTTACCAAACGACAATGCCCCGCCCACGCAATCACGTGGACGGGGCATTGCTCTAGGTATGCGGTCAGCGACCCTGTTGCTTTTACTTAAGCTCGGGCCAGTAACCCTTGTTAGCCTCGATCATGTCGTCGAGAACCTCCTTGGCGACCTTCATCGACGGCACGGTCTTGTTGAGCGTAAAGGCCTTGAGCGCCTTCTCGTACGAACCCTCGATCGTAGCCTCGACCACGAGCTTCTCGGAGTTCAGCTGCTGCATCATGAGACCCTGCTGGAACAGAGGAATGTTGTCGCGGCTGATGACCTCGGGGCCGTTCTTGCCAATGTAGGCAGGCAGCTCGACCATAGCGTCGTAGGGCATGTTGGGGATAGCGCCCTTGTTCTCGCAAATGACCAGGAAGCGCTGCTTGGTGTCGTTCTTCAGAGCGATAGCCAGGTCGGCAATCCAGTCGCCGTGGCTGCCCGCATAGAACGTGCTCTCGTCGATCTCGCCGGTCTTCTCGTAGTGGTCGATGCCGTCGAAGAGATTCTTCTCGCGCGTCTCCTCAACCTCATTCGCACGGGTGCGCTCGGGGTTGGAATGCTCGACGAACTCCTTCTGCTGCAGGTAGTAGTTCAGATACGTGTTGGGCAGGTACTCCGGGAAGCACTCCATGATCTCGTACTCGCCCTTCCAGACGTAGTACCAGCTGCCCTTGGTGTGGCGGTTCTGCTCGGGATGCTCGTCGGTGGCCTCCTCGGGCTTCTTTGCCATGAGCGAGCCCATGCCCTTGAGGTAGGAATCGGGCAGTAGGATCTCATGCTCCTTGATGTACTCGCGCAGCTGCGGGAGCACCTCCTCGCCCTTGTGGCGAATCGAGGTGAACCAACCAAAGTGGTTGAGGCCAAAGTAATCGTACTCGACATCCTTCTTGTCGATATCGAGCGCGGCGCAAACCACGTCGATGATTGCGATCGGCATGTCGCAGATGTTGATGATGCGAGCGTTGGGACGCAGCACGCGGCAGCCCTCGGAGACGATGGCGGCAGGGTTGGAGTAGTTGAGAATCCAGTAGTCCTTCTTGGCGTACTTCTCAACGTCATCGATCAGCTCGACCATGGGGAAGATAGTGCGCATGCCGTAGGCAAGGCCGCCGCAACCGCAAGTCTCCTGACCCACGCAGCCGTGACGCAGCGGAATCTTCTCGTCCTGCTCGCGCATGGCGTAGCCGCCCACGCGCATCTGGGCAAACACGAAGCTCGCGTCGGTGAAAGCCGTCTCCTTGTCGGTGGTCACCGTGAGCTTGATGTCCAGACCGAGGTCCTCATGCAGAATCCAGTCCACGAGCACGCCGATCTTGCGCTGGCGCTCCTCGTTAATGTCGTACAGACGAATCTCGTCAACATCGAGCTCGTCCTTGCGCAGAGCGATGGACTTGACGATGCCGGGGGTAAAGGTGGATCCGCCACCACACAGAGTAATGATCATTGTTTACTGCTCCTTCTCAATTGCGTTTTCGACCTTGTCGCGCATCTCGGCGACTTTCATGCCAAAGATGATCTGGATATTGTTGCCGTTGCGGTTGATGCCGCTGTTGGGCACGTGGTTGATGAGGTTCTCATCAATGAGGTCCGGGTTCTTAACGTTCACGCGGAGACGCGTAAAGCAGTTCTCGAGCTCCTCGATGTTGTCCTTGCCGCCAAGACCTGCGACCAGGTCGGCAATACCTGCATCGACGCCCTCTGCGGGAGCCGCGGCAACAGCGCCCTGCTTCACCGCGACAGACGCGGCGGCCTCGCCCTCGGCAACGGACTCGGCGAGCTCGGACTCCTCCTCGCGACCAGGCGTGTGGAGGTTGAGCTTCTTAATAAGGAAGGTGAAGAGGAAGAAGTACAGAGCGGCGTTGACGACTCCGAGCACCAGCATAACCGGCCAGTTGGTCTTATCGACACCAAGAACCAGGTTGGAAACCACGATGTTGATGATGCCGCCTGCAGTCGAAGCGGGCACGGAGAGGACCTTGAGCAGAACCAGGAAGATGCCGGAAAGAACCGAGTGAACGACAAAGAGCACGGGAGCGGCAAAGACAAAGAGGAAGTCCATGGGCTCGGTCACGCAGGAGAGCACAGCGGTGATAATCAGCGGGATGATAACGGCTTTGGTCTTGTCCTTGTTCCCCTTGTAAGCGGTGACGATAAAGGCGAGACCGATACCGATGTAGGGCCACAGGTTGTTGAAGGTATAGCTGTTGAAGTAGGTGCTATCGGAGAAGGGCTGGCCCGTCATTGCCATCTCGGCGACACGGATGGGATAGGCGCCGGCAATAACCTGATCACCCAGCGTCAGGGTGCCGCCCACATCGGAGAACTGGAACGGGGTGTAGATGAGGTGGTGCAGGCCGGTGGGAACGAGCAGCTTGTTGAGCATGCCGTAGATAAACAGACCGATGTTGCCCGACTCCTTAATGATGCCGGCAACGGAGGAGATGGCGCCCTGAACCGGAGGCCAAACGATGCAGAAGCCAGCGCCCATGATCCAGGAAATGATGATCATAATCAGGAACGGGAAGCGAACGCCCGAGAACATCGAAAGGGCAATGGGGAACTGCTTGTTCGAGTACTTGTTGAACACGGCACCGGTGATGCAACCGAGAATGATGCCGCCAAACACGCCGGTATCGAGTACCTGGATGCCCATAACGGTGGCCTGGCCGGTTCCGGTAAGACCGAGCATGCCGCTCGCATCGGCAAGAGAGCCGGTGGCGTTGAGCACGATGTTGTTAGCCTGCAGGAACAGGAAGAACGACATCAGGGCGATCAGCGAGGCATGGCCCTTGTTCTTCTTTGCCATGGCGCCGGCGATGCCCACGCAGAACAGAATCGAGAGGTTGTTGATGATAAACATCAGCGACTGGTAGACAACGGCGCCCACAAGCTGGAACGGACCGGAGCCCAGTACGGGGACCAAAGCGCAGATGGTCTTGTTGGTCAGAATAATGCCCACGATGAGCAGGATGCCGGCAACCGAGAGATACATCATCGGCTGGACGATCGACTTCGCGAACACCTCCAACGGCGCTTTGAAATTGAACTTCTTTTTTGCGGTCATAGCGGTACTCCCCTTCCTTTTCCGCAAATTAAGACAGATGTGCCCTAGACAAGACCGTGAGCCTTGCCTTATATCAATCGATGTGTGGGCACGTTATGCCTAGAGACCAGGTTCTCCAAGCAGGTTAACAATGTGATATGCGAGATAACTCTTCTCGGCATCGGTAACGACAACGTTATAGGTAGACGACAAGTGGGCGGCTATGGCGTCCGCGCACGAGAATGCACACGGATACGCCGTTTCATCGATTCGGAACAGCGCGTCTCCGTTGATTTGCCCGGCCGTAGGATCGAGCGCTCGCTGTGCGAAAAACTGCAGGTGACGAACGAAACGTTCGTAAGGCAGCGAGGTGTCATCGAGGGTCGTAGCATAGCGCTCGGAAACAATCGCGAGCACGTCGCGAACAAGCTGGACCGAAACAATCAAACGATCGGAGCGTTGCGGCATGGTGGCGTTGACGATATGCAGCGTAATGAAACCCTGCTCTTCTTCGCTCATCTGGATGCCCATATACTCCTTGATAATCTGCAGCGCACGGCCCGCAAGTGCATACTCCTTGCGATAGAACTGCTGGATCTCGAGCAGCAACGGATTCTCACAGGAGACGCCCTTGCGCTCGCGCTCCAAAGCAAGGCTGATATGGTCTGCGAGAGCAATGAGGATCTTATCGTTGATGTCGACATTGAGCTCTCGGCGAAGCATCTGAACGATGTCCTCGGAAATCACGAGGTTGACGGTGGGGATGGACTCCAAAAGATGTGCCAAGCGGTCAATCGTACGCGAATCCTGAGAAGTTCCCTCCTGCAACGCGTAGGTCTTTTCGACCGATGCCTCATCGATGGCATCGCCGGCATGACGGCCAAAGCAGAGGCCTCGACCGATGACGATGAGCTCGGAGCCATCGTCCGAAGTGACCATTGCGACGTTGTTGTTAAAAACTCGCTTGATAACCACGGTACCCACCATAAGAATTTACTCGGAAAGCCAGACGACAGGCTCTTTAACAGCAACAGGGCCGGAAGCATGCTCACGAAGAGTCGAGTTCTCCGAACGCTCGCACACGATAACGAAGACCGTGGGATCAAAGCCGGCAGCGCGAACCGCGTCGAAATCGACCTCGACGAGGGGCTGGCCCGCGTCGACATGGTCACCCTGGGCAACAAGCGCATGGAAGCCCTTGCCCTCAAGCTTAACAGTGTCGATTCCGATGTGCAGCATCACCTGAGCAGAGCTGTCGTCGGACATGATGCCCAGCGCGTGCTCAGTCGGAAACAGCGCGGCGACGGTACCAGAAACAGGAGCGCACACCGTTCCCTCTTGGGGAACCACGGCAACGCCATCGCCCACTGCACGACTGCTAAAAGCGGGGTCATTGGTATTTTCTAGATGAACAAGCTCGCCGGAAACAGGGGCGAGGATCTCGAACTCGGAAGTCGCAGTCGCCTGCTTGTCCGAGCCACCCATAAGGCGAGAAAAGACGATATGAGAAAGCCATTGGGGTCGCCTCCCCCGCGGCGCAGCTTCTTTCCG
>CAJMHW010000049.1 GCA_905213325.1 Collinsella aerofaciens | reverse complement strand
GGTGCCTCGGCCTTGCCGCGACCCTTACCGCGGCCGCGACCCTCGCCTTGGCTCTGACCGGCACGGGTATCGGCGTCCGCATCGCGGCGACGGCGCTTGGGCATCGTCGTCCCCGCCAGACGGTCGGCGCTCGACAGGCCATCGCCCACGTCGACGCCGTTCTCGCGGTCGAGCTCCATAAGCGCCAAGCGCATCTCGGGCGACTCGATACGCTCGAGCACATCGCGCGTCACGCAGTCGGGACGGCAGTTGCAGCCCTGCTCGGCGGCCTTCTTTTTGCAGCCCTCAGAGCAGGTCATGTCGGCCAGGTTGACCTTAAAGACTTTGCCGTTCTCCAGGCGCAACACCAGCTGCTCACGCGGCGTGTCATATTCCTGGATGCGCGCCTTGCCAAGCGGCGTGTCGATAAGCGTCTTCTTTTTGGGCGCACGGCTCTTAAAGTCCTTGTACGCCTCAAACTCGTAGCGCAGGCAGCACATCAGGCGGCCGCAGACGCCGCTAATTTTGGACGAATTGAGCGGCAGGTCCTGCTCTTTTGCCATGCGGATCGAAACCGGCTCAAACTGTCCGCCAAAGCGCGTGCAGCAGAGCTCCTGGCCGCACTGGGCATAGCCGCCCACCAGGCGGGTCTCGTCACGCACGCCAATCTGGCGCATGTCGACGCGAATGTGCAGCGTCGAGGACAGGTCCTTGACGAGCTGACGGAAATCGACGCGCTCCTCGGCAGCAAAGTAGAACACAGCCTTCTCGCCGCCAAACAGGTACTCGACGCCGACCGGCTTCATCTCGAGGTCGAGCTCCTTGACCAGGCGGCGGAAGTCGACCATGGCCTCGTCACCCTGGATAGCCAGGTCATCGGCAAGCTGCAGGTCGATGTCGCTCGCTACGCGCAACACGGGCTTGAGCGGCTGACCGATTTCGTCGAGCGGCACCTCGAAGGGGTCGGCCGTGACCAGGCCGATCTCGGTTCCGCGCTCGGTGGAGCAGATAGCATAATCGGCCTCGAGGATATCCAGATCCTGTGGGTCGAACCACAGGTCGCGCGAGGCGTAGGTAAACTTAACGGGTACGACTAACGGCATTTCAGTGCCTTCCTGATATCGAACAGCATGACCTCGATGGCCAGCTGGGGAGTAACGTTTCTGGCGATGTTGCGCTCGGCAGTTGCGACCGCCTCGAGCGCCCGGGTGGCACCCGCAACATTGGTCGCGGCGGCAAGCCGCCCGATCGTGTCGCGCACGTCCTCGTTCACAACGTCTGTCGCCTCATCCTGAAGCGTCAGCAGCACGTCGCGCATGAGCGTCCGCGCGCTCGCCAGCGCTTCCATGATACCCGAACGCTCGCGCGCGTTGAGTTCGCGCTTGTTGCGGTCCTCAAGCTGCTTCAATGCTCCACGCGACAGGTAGTCGGCATTTTGCTCGAGCACCTTTTCCTGCGTGGACTTGACCTCGGCGAGCGGCGCCTTGACGGCGACGATGAGCGACTTGGCGCGACTGAGCACATCGGCCTCGTCGGCGGCAATGAGCGAGTCGATGGCACGGACCATCTGGCGACGGGCGTCCTGGCGCTCGGCGCTCTTGAGGAACTCGATACCACGCGTGGGGCTTCCCGCCACAGCGACGGCCATACGGCAGCGCGCGGGATCCTGGCCGGTGGCGCGGCTCACGGCCTGCGCGGCCACAGTGGGCGACACCAGCCGAAACGGTACGCACTGGCAGCGGCTCACGATGGTGGGCAGCATCACGTCGGCCGAGGTGCCCAACAGGATGAACATGACGCCCTCGGGCGGTTCCTCGAGCGTTTTGAGCAGCGCGTTGGCGGTGTTGGCGCGCAGCTGCTCGGCACGGTCGATGATGTAGACCTTTGCCTTGGCGCGGATGGGCGCCAAGGGCACGTCGTCGAGCAACTCGCGGGTCTGCGCGATGAGGTAGCCCGTAGCGCTTTCGGGCGTGTAATAGTGCACGTCGGGATGCGTATGGCGGGTGACGCGCACGCAGCTGTCGCACGAGCCACAGCCGTCCCGCTCGCACAGGAATGCCTGGGCAAGCGCCCATGCGGCGTCAAGCTTACCGGCGCCGGGCGCGCCCAAGAACAGGTAGGCGTGCGATGCGCGGCCGCTTGCGATGGCGTTGGTCAAAAAGTCGCGCACGCGCTGTTGGGTGTCGAGCTTGGCCAGCAGGCTTGTCTGCGCGGGGGCCATGTTACTCAGCCTCCTGGGCAAGCGCGGCGGCGACGGCATCTTGGGGAATGTCGAGACCGTACGCGCGAACCAGCTCGACCGTTTGCGTGAAGACGTCTGCGATCGACGCAGTGGCGTCGATGAGCTTTACGCGGTCTGGCTCCTCGGCAGCAATTGCGCAAAATCCCTGGTAGACACGCTCCTGGAAGGCCATGCCCTTGGCCTCCATGCGGTCTGCCGCACCACGGGCGGCCATGCGCAGCGCCGCCTGCTCGGGCGTGATGTGATAGACGAGCGTGAGCGCCGGATGCGTACCGGCGACAGCCAGGTTGTTGGCATCGCGCACCATCTGACGGTCGAGGCCATCGGCAAACGCCTGATAGCAGGTCGTGGAATCGTAGAAACGGTCGCACAGGACCACCTTGCCGGCAGCGAGGGCAGGCGCGATGACTTCGTGCACCAGCTGGGCACGCGCGGCCTCGTAGAGCAGCAGCTCGCAGGTGTCGCCCATCGCCGTATTGGCGGGGTCGAGCAGCAGGGCGCGGATCTTTTCGCTGATGGCGGCGCCGCCCGGCTCGCGCAGAGTTACGACCTGATAGCCAGCGAGGTCGAGCGCGCGGGCCAGCAGGCGCGCCTGCGTGGACTTGCCGGCGCCGTCGACGCCCTCGAGCGTGATAAAGCTATGTTGAGCGGGCTCAAAAGCCATGGGCGCAGCCCCTTCCTACAAGGCGCGAAAATGCAAGTTATAGCAACCAAGCCATGATACCCCAGTGCTCGGCGCGTCCCCAATGGCTAAAGGCGCCTTTCCAAAGTTGCGGTGAAATAGGGACTGATTGAAGCCCTGAGACCGCCAAACAGTCCCTATTTCACCGCAACTTATGATGGGGAATTTTGAACGCTGGGTATAATCGTCGTATTGCATTGAAATGTGGCGAAAGGAGTGGCAATGTCTCGGTATTGTGCCTCGTGCGGCAAGCTTCTTGCAGATGATGCCAAGTTCTGCACTTCGTGCGGTGCACCCGTTGAGCAGACAACCGCAAGCAATGGCCAACCCGCGTTTGAGCAAACCGGCTCCCTCGATACGCCGCAAGCTAAGCCGGACGACCCCCTCGCCTATCGCCCCGACCCCGCCGCCGGTCCCGCGGCGGTCGAAACGACGCAGCGCATACCCGTCGCGGATACCCCGCCCCAACAGCAACCGGCGTCTGCGTACGCGTCTGATTCACCGCAGGCCCCCGCCGCAAAAAAGAGTGCTACCAGGGCGCTTGTCGCCGTTATCGTTGTGCTGGTGGCAATCATCATCGCCCTGGTCATTTTCTTTGTGATCAAGCCGTTCGACAACGCTGCCACGCAGACGACTGCCGAGGTTACCAAGCTGCACCATGATGTCGACTCCGACGACCTTAAGCCCCTCGGCGACCTCAATAGCCTTTACGACGATGACGACGATGATGATGACGGCGAAGCAACCCTCTCCGAGCAAAACCTCTACCGTCGCCTGAGCGAATACTACGACCTGCTCGAAGATCTCGATAGCCAGGTCCGTGCCTGCGCAGAGGCGTTCAATGGCGGTTATCTGGAAGAGGACCGTACCACCCGTCAAAATCTCGCTGATGTCGCCGAGCGCACGGAAGACACCATCGAACAGTACTACGATATCGTCGAGGACCTGGACGTCCCCATGAGCTCTAAGAACTACAGCTCCTGGAAAGACATCGTTGCCCTGTATGACGACCTGGACCACCGCATCGACGCGATCTGCGATGCCTGGGAGATCAGCCTAAAGTACGCAAAGCCCGCGGACCATAAGGACGAAATCGTGGCGCCGCTGGCAGGCGACAACGAGCCGGGAACCAACAGCAACAAGTACCGTCAGGACTTTGAGGACCGTTATCCCGGCGCCAAGCCTGTCGAGGTGAAGTAATCCCAGCAACTGATCAAAACTTGCGGTGAAATAGGGATTAATTAGGCCTTTTGCCAGCAAAAACAGTCCCTATTTCACCGCAACTTAGAAGTGGGGCCGGGCGCGCATTTGCATTTGCGCGCCCGGCCCCGCCGCGTCTATATGTGCTCGGCTACTTGTCGGCAGCGGTCTTTTTGGTAGTCGACTTCTTGGACGTCGTCTTTTTCGCCGTCGTCTTTTTGGCAGCAGTCTTCTTTGCCGCCGTCGTCTTCTTGGCCGTGCTCGCCTTGGTCGTGGTCTTGCGGCCGCGGGCGGGCTTCTTCTCCTTGGTCGGGCAGTCCATGTTCACGCAGATGCGCCACGGGCCGCGCGCCGTGTTGACCACCACGATGGGGGCGCCGCATTCGGGGCAAGTCTCACCCGTCGCCTCGAGCTTACCGCGCGCCGGCAGAGGATAGCTCACGCCGCAGTCATCGTAGTTGGTGCAGCGGATAAAGCGCTTGCCGCTCTTCTCGCTCTTGTGCGCGATCAGGTCGCCATGGCGTCCGGCCTCGGCGCACACCTTGCACTCGCCCACCTTAAGGTCGGGTTCGTAGTTGGTGGGGCACGTGGGGTTCACGCAAATCTCGAAGGCCTTCTGGCGGAACGGCTGGCACTTAATGCGCGGCGCGCCGCACTCGGGGCACACGGCCGCCTCGCCCTCGAGCGGGCTTACCTTGACGCCGCTCGGCACCGGATAGGTCACGTCGCAGTCGGGCCAGCCCATGCAGCCGATAAAGCTACCGCGGGTCTTGGCGCTCGTCTTCATAACCAGATCCTTGCCGCACTTGGGGCAGGCACCCACGCGCGCATCGGCCGTGACGGCGTCGCTGATGGCGTCGCCGAGCTCCTGCGTATGTTTGAGCAGCTCGTCGAGCACACCGGCCAGCAGCGCGCGCGAGTGCGTCACGACATGCTCTTCGGTGTCCTCGCCGCGCTCGACGCGGGTCATGTCGCCGTCGAGCTCGCTGGTCATATCGGGGCTCGTGATGCGCGGGGCAAATTGCGTCAGCGCGTCGATGATGGCGATGCCCAGCTGGCTCGGCTCAACGGGATCATTTTTGAGATAGCGCACGGCATACAGGCGCTCGATGATGCTCGCACGCGTGGACTTGGTACCCAGGCCGCGCTTTTCCATCTCCTGCACGAGCTTGCCCTGGCTGTAGCGCGCGGGCGGCTCGGTCTGCTTGGCCTCGAGTTTAATGTCGAACACGTCGACCGTATCGCCCTGCTCCAGCGGCGGCATCTGCTCATCGCGCTTAAGTCCATACGGATACGCCTCGCGGAAGCCCGGAGTCACGAGCACATCGCCCGAAGCCACGAACGGCTCACCGTTCACGTCGAGCTCGAGCTTGGTGTTCTCGATGGTCGCGGGACCCATAAGCGTCGCCAGGAAGCGGCGGGCGATGAGGTCGTAGAGCTTGCGCTGACCGCCGTCGAGCGTGGACGGATCGCCCTCGCCCGTGGGGTAGATAGGCGGGTGGTCGGTGGTCTCGACTTTACCGCGCGTGGGCTTCATGGGACCAGCGAGTACCTTTTTGCACACGGGCGCCAGCGCCGGGTTGATCTTTGCCAGGTCACTCACCACGGCGCCCAAATCGAGCGTCGCGGGATACACGGTGTTGTCGACACGCGGGTAGCTGATGAGGCCCGCCATGTAGAGAGACTCGGCGATGCGCATGGTACGCGCAGGCGAGATGCCCTCGGCTGCGGCGGCAGCCTGCAGCGAGGTGGTCGCAAACGGCGTGGGCGGCTGCTGCTTGCGCGAGCGCTTGGTCACCGCGGCGACGGTTGCCGTCGCGACGCCGTCAACATGGCCGTACGCCGTCTCAGCAGCATCCTTGTCGGTAAAGCGTGCCGTCTTGTGCGCAATCTTAAAGCGGTCATCCTCGGCAGCGCCCTGCGCAGCACCCATGCCGCGAATCTGCCAATAGTCCTCGGGCACAAACGCCATGCGCTCGCGCTCGCGCTCGACCACCAGGGCAAGCGTCGGCGTCTGCACGCGGCCGGCGGAACGCACGTTGCCAAAGCCGCCAAACTTGGCGAGCGTCAGGTAACGCGTGAGCACCGCACCCCAAATGAGGTCGATGTGCTGGCGGCTCTCGCCGGCGTCGGCCAGATTCTGGTCGAGCGAGACGAGATTATCGAAGGCCTGCGTGATCTCGGCCTTGGTAAACGAAGAGTACTGGGCGCGGGCGACCGGCAAGTCCGGCGCAACCTCGCGCACCTTGTTGAGGGCGTCCGAACCGATCAGCTCGCCCTCGCGATCGAAGTCCGTGGCGATGATGACACTGTCGGACTTCTTAGCCAGGTTCTTGAGCGAGCGAATGAGCTCCTTCTCGGCCGGTAGCTTAATGACGGGCGCCCAGGTGAGGTAGGGCAGGCTCTCGAGCTTCCAGCCCTTGATGGAGATACCGTCGGCAAGAAACGGCTTACGCTTGGTGTCGTAGGGCGGACGAGCCAGGCCATCGGGCATGTCGGCCGGCAGCATCTCGCCGTCCTCGGTCACCGAATACCAACCCAGCTTTTTATCGAACAGCACGCTGTCGCAAAAATCGGGCGCAAGGATGTGACCGGCGAGACCGATCGTCACACACTCCTCGCCCTTCCACTCAAAACGGTAGATGGCGGTGTTGTACACCTTGTCCTTTTTGGGTTTGCCCGTGGACAGACGCTCGGCGATCTGACGCGCGGCGTCGTTTTTCTCGGCGATGATGAGCTTCAAAAGAGGCTCCTATCTCGTGTCTCTGCGGCTACGCCCGCCCGTATGGCGGCCGATTTACGCCCTTGCTTGCTCGATCTGCCCGATGAGCCAATCGCACCAGGCATCCATGCCCTCGCCCTTGCGCGCGCTCACGGCAAACCGCGGCGCCTGCGGATTGAGGTCATCGAGTGTCCTAGTATACCTATCCATGTCAAAATCGAAAGCCGGGGCCACGTCGACCTTATTGAGCAGCTGCGCGCCGGCGTGCTGGAAGATGCCCGGGTACTTGATGGGCTTGTCGTCGCCCTCGGGCACCGAGAGAATCATGATGGACAGGTTCTCGCCCAGGTCAAAGTCGACCGGGCAGACCAGGTTGCCCACGTTTTCGATAAAGATGACGTCGATATTTTGAAGACCCACCGCCTGGTCGAACGCGTCAACGGCCTCCATGATCATGTTGCCCTCGAGGTGGCACAGGCCACCCGTGTTGATCTGGATGGCGGGCATGCCGGCTTCCTTCATGGTGATGGCGTCGACATCCGAGGCAATATCGCCCTCGATGACGGCACAGCGCAGGCCAGCCTTGTCGCGCAGGCGCTCGTTGGTGCCCAGGATCGTGGTGGTCTTGCCCGAACCGGGGCTCGACAGCACATTGATCACATAGGTGTTTGTCTCTTTAAATCGCTGTCGCAGCTGATCTGCCAGGCGCTCGTTGCGCGACAGAATCGGCGACGCGATATCAATCGTTTTCTCAGCCATACTCGGCACTCCTTACTTTGGCCCCTTTATACCCCATCACCAGATGGCTAGCGGGCTAATCGTCGGGGGTTTCGATTTCGATACTTGCGATGTCGAGCTCGCGGCCGTGCAGCAGACGCACGTTGGCGCCGCCACATTGGGGACAGCGGCAATGGAAGCGATCGTGCTCAAAGACCTCCCCGCAGTCCAGACACTCGCTTTGTGGATGGACTTCCTCCACGGCAAGCTCGCAGCCTCGCGTGAGCGGGTCCTCATCGCGAAATGTCTCCCACGCAAAGTCGAGCGCCTCGCGCACAACTTCGGTCATATCCCCGATACGCAGCGTTACCAAAACGGCGCGCGAGGCCCCCGCCCCACGCGCCGCGCGAATCACTGTATCGAGTATGCCGTTGACAATGCCAACCTCGTGCATACCGATTTACTCCTCGTCGTCCTCATCGTCCGAGAACAGGTCCAGACGGCTCACAAACAAGCCCTCCTTGCCCTCGCGCGCGGTAATGACCACGCGGGCAATGGCGAGCGAAATCTCGTAGAGCGAGAGCAGGGCACCATACATGAGGCCCAGCGTAACGGGCGAGCCGTCGGGCGTAATCACAGCCGAGCCCACAAGCAGGCCCACGTACACGTAGCGCCAGGCGCCGCGGAAGGCCGCGTAGGACACGATGTGGAAGACGGACAGGTAGAAGATGATAAGCGGCAGCTCAAACGCCACGCCAAAGCCGATCATAAAGAGCAGCTCCATGTTGACGTAGTTCTCCAGGTCGGGCAGCGCCGTGGCGACGGCCGAGGTCTCGCCGATAAGCCACTCAAAGCCCGCCGGGATGATGATGAAATAGCAGAAGATGGCGCCCAGGAAGAACAGCACCGTCGAGGCGAGCACCGTGGGCACGACCCATTTGCGCTCGTTGGGACGCAGCGCCGGCAGGAAAAATGCTAGAATCTGCCAGATGATCATGGGCGTGCACATGACCACGGCCATCTTGATGGCCAGCGAGAAGCGCAGGCCAAAGCCGCCGAGCGTGGTGGTGATGTAGAACTTACCGTCCGGCACAAAGGAGCGGATGGGGTCTTCCAGGATGTCGAGCACCACGGGCGTGGCGAAATACAGCACGATGGCGGCGGCAAACACCGACACGACCACGATAGTCAGGCGGCGACGGAGCTCTCCCAGGTGATCGAAGAGCGGCATGCGCGCAGGTCCGATAGGCATTACTCATCGCCTCCCTTCGAGGCGTCGGCGGCAGCGGCGTCGTCCTCGGCCTCGAGCTCGCGGGCGAGCTGGTCGACGACGGCCTTGCGCTTGCGGGGACGACGGGCGTAGAGGTCGGCCGTCGTGGGCTCTACCGGCTCGGGCTCGG
>CAJMHW010000048.1 GCA_905213325.1 Collinsella aerofaciens | reverse complement strand
CGAAGAGCGTTGCTGCCTAGGCTAGCCCCTTGTCACACAAACTACCGAAGCCTCCGATTTAACGTATTTGACCTCGACGGGCGTGGCGTGCACGGTGCTCTCGCCGGACAGATGCAGGCTCGGGCTGAGCGACGCCACGATATGCGTTTCGCGCTTGTCGCTAAACACCACCGCGGCCGCGCGGCCCGTCTGGCCGTTTACGGCAATGCGCACCTGCTCGCCATCGCGGCCGTCTGTCGCCGGACGATCGACAAAGTAGACCGGCACCATCACCAGGCCGTCCTTATGTTTGCGGGCCTTGCGCGCCCACATGCGAATGCTCTTTTTATTGAGCCCCAGTACAGCCTCGGCGTCGTTGCCCGCAACGTCGAGCGCCAACTTATCAATGACCACCTGGTCCTTGGTAGACGCATCGACTGAGACAACGCGAAAGTCACCTTCCTGCATGGCGGGATCGAACGGACCGACCTTGGCAAAGTCCCACGGCTCCAAAATGCCCATGAGGCGAACGTCCAGGTAGTTTGCCCTGGGGTATGCCCAGTCGAGCACCTCGTAGTACACCAAGGCCTCCTTGCTCAGGCCCTTGCCCGGGAAGCTCGCCATCATGCGCAAGTCCGCCAGCGCCATGGGGAAATAGAAGAGCATCATGTCGTTTTGGATCGCGTCTTCCACGTCGTGCCCGGCAAAGGCATCCGGATACTGGCGCACCAGCTGCAGCGCGTTGGCACGTGCCTGCTGCGGCGAGATTTCGCAGGGAATACCCTGCTCGGGCACATACTCCGCACCAACGCCCATGGTCAGGCGCTTGCTGAAGGTACCGGGCTTGAGCAGGTCGGCAATGCCGATCTTGTTGCCGCAGGACGGGCACTCAAACACACGCTGCGTTGACTCGCCCTCAAAGGACGCTCCGCAGAAGGGGCAAGGAATGCTCACATGCGTGGCCTCTTGGAACTCCTGCGCCGTGCCGCGATCCTCCCACAGCAGATGTTCCAGGACCGACTGATTGCGCCAGTGCGCATTGAAGAAATACCAGTCCGGGTCCTGCGGGCGCTCGAGTTGCGACACATGCGTGAGTTTGAGCAGTCCATCCACCACCGTCAACGGCGTATGGCGAATACCCAAAGCGCTCTTGGGCTCTCCGGCGTCCGCCTGCCACGGAACCACCGTGCCGCAATAGGCGCACTCAAAGCTGCGCTTAGCCTGGTGCGAGTACATAGGGCCGCCGCAGTTTTGACATTTAATGGCAAACATCTCGTCCATGGAAACGTCCTCCTTTGCACAGGGGCTGTCGACATTAAGTATGTCGAGCAAGCAGGCACATGCCCATACCCATGTGGCCCAAAATGGACCACCCAGGCAGACGAGAAGTCTCGCTCGTTAGCACCGGCAGACTATTGCTGCATTTTCTGAGCATCGGCGCACGGCGCCCCCGTGCGAGCTACACTATCCCCTTAAACATGATTGTGAGGACGACCGCTATGCTATTTGTAAATCGGCTGGTACATACGCTTGTTCCCGGCAGCGAGGGCGAGCCGGTCGATGCATCTTGCCGCACCAACGCGGGCTTTTCCGCAAGCCTCGTCTGCATTGGCCTCAACATCACCCTGTGCCTGGCCAAGGGCATCGCGGGTCTGCTCGCCGGCTCCGTCTCCCTCATCGCCGACGCTTTCAACAACCTCTCCGATGCCTCGAGCAACATCGTGAGTCTGCTCGGGTTCCGCCTTGCCAGCCGCCCGGCAGACGAGGGCCACCCTTATGGCCACGGCCGCTACGAGTACCTGGCCGGTCTGTTTGTCGCCGTCCTGGTTTGCGCCGTCGGCATCAACCTGATTCTCGAGTCGGTCACTAAGATCATCAAGCCTTCCCCCACTGCATATTCGGTGCTCTCCTTAGCCGCCCTCGTCTTGTCCATGCTCGTTAAGCTCTGGATGGCGGCATTCAACCGCACGCTGGGCAACCGCATCGATTCCGAGACGCTCATCGCCACGGCACAGGACTCCAAGAATGACGTCATCACCTCGGGCTCGGTCTTGGCGGCGGCGCTTATTTCGCAAGCGACCGGCTTTGATCTCGACGGCTGGGCAGGCCTGGGCGTGGGCATCTTCATTTGCATCAGCGGCATGGGCCTGGTGCGCGACGCCATCAGCCCGCTGTTGGGGCAAGCGCCCGACCCCAAGCTCGTCCAGGAAATCCGCGACAGGATCATGTCATACCCCCAGGTTCTAGGCACGCACGACCTCATGGTGCATGACTACGGCCCCGGCCGTCAGTTTGCCAGCGCACACGTGGAAATGCCCGGCGAGGGCGATGCCTTTGAGCACCACGAGATTCTGGACACCATCGAACACGACATCAAACGCCAGATGGGCATTGGCATTACGCTGCACTGCGACCCCATTGCAACAACCGGTGACGACCTGCGCGGCTGGGTAAAGCGCGGCGTAGCGCAGATCGACCCTGCGCTTTCCATCCACGACCTGCACGAGCACGACGGCTTTGTTTCGTTTGACCTGGTGCGTCCCGACGGCTTTGACATATCCGACGAAGAGCTACTGGAGCTCGTCACGCGCATCGTGCACGAGCGCCGGCCCGATGCATCATGCGTCGTTACGTTTGACTCGGGCTTTAGCTCGCCCGACCGTCCGGCAGAGCAGCTGTAGCCCGCTTAACAGCTAGTTACCCTGTGCGCCCGAAATGCCGTTTTGCAGAGCGTCCCAGGCATTGGTAGCCATATCGCCCAGATTCTGAGCAGTATCACCCAGGTTTTGTGCCGTATCGCCCAGCTCTTGCGCCTTATCTCCCAACTCCTGCGCCTTGTTGCTCAAGTCCTCCAGCGTATTGGAGCTCGAGCTGTCGGTACCGCTTTGGCCGCCGGACGAGTTGCCATAGCTGTTCTTGTGCGTGAGCTGAATCTCCAGGTTGCCGTTGTCGTTATAGTAGGCATTCGTAACAACCCAGTTGGAATCGATGACGGGCGTTGAGCCATCGTCGGTCAGAATCACGGCGTTCGAAAGGTCGGCTCCGCGCGACTTGAGGAGCTTCTTGGCGTTGGACCAGTACTGTCCCGGGATATCGCTCAGGTCGACGGCAGCAGACTGGGTGGTCTCGGCCTGCTCGGTCGTGGCATCGGTCGTGGCGCCCCGCTTGTTGAGCATGCCCGACACGATGGCGAACACGATCGACAAGGCAAAGAAGATCGCCAGCACAATCAGGATTTTCTTGATCACGCTCGACGAACGCGACGGTGCCTTCTCCTCGTCCTCACCATACTGCGGAATCGATTTGGGATACTCGCGATACGGCTGGCACGCATGCGGATCGCGCGACTCATAACGAGACTGGACCTGCGCCGTACGCGGCATATACGTCGTCTGCTGAGGCTGCGGAATGGGATTATGCGGCAGGTTGTTATAAGCATCTGTCGCCGCATTGCCATACGGGTCCGGCGCCGCATTGTCATACGGGTCCTGCGGTGCATAATCAAACGGATCCCGTGGTGTATCGCCGTAGCCTATAACCCGTGTGGGTTCGG
Source organism: Collinsella aerofaciens (assembly GCA_905213325.1). Taxonomy (GTDB): domain Bacteria; phylum Actinomycetota; class Coriobacteriia; order Coriobacteriales; family Coriobacteriaceae; genus Collinsella; species Collinsella aerofaciens_AG. The sequence goes on along the minus strand of CAJMHW010000048.1, from coordinate 5,488 downwards.
CAGACGTCTGCGTCGCGGCGGGGTCGGTATAACCGGGGTTGGAAACAACGCGAGTCGCATCGGCGCTATCGCCAGCCTGCGCGGAACCGTAGCCGCCCATCACGGTCGTCTTGTCCTGGTCCATGCAACGTTTCCTTTCCGTCGCCTGCAAGCATCAAGTTATCCATGCATTCTACCCGCGCAAAAGCCTATGATGGGCAAAGCCCGCCGGTATCTACAAGACATGCGCGTGCCTAAGGATCAAAAAGCCCCGCCGAGCCTTGGTAGGCGCGACGGGGCGGGCTAGCAGCTATGGACAGCAGGCTTAGAACAGGCCGGTGATGTCGCCGTCGTTGTCGACGTCGATGTTTTCGGCCGCGGGCACCTTGGGCAGACCAGGCATGGTCAGAACACTGCCGGTCAGCGCGACCACAAAGTGGGCGCCGGCAGAAACCTTGAGCTCACGCACGGTGATGCGGAAGTTCTCGGGAGCGCCCAGGGCCTTGGCGTTGTCGCTAAAGCTGTACTGCGTCTTGGCGACGCACACCGGCAGGTTGCCAAAGCCATTCTCGCGCAGCTCGGCGAGCTGGCGCTTGGCGGCCGGCGTAAAGTCAACGCCGTCGGCGCGGTAGACCTTGGTGGCAACGGCCTCGAGGGCATCAGCGACATCAGCGCCGTCCTCATAGGCAAACTTGAGCTCGCTCGGCTGCTCAATCAGACGCATGACCTCATCGGCAAGCTCGAGCGCGCCCTCGCCGCCCTTGGCCCAGACCTCGGAAAGCTTAACGTTGACGCCGAGCTTCTGGCACTCGGACTCGATGAGAGCAAGCTCGGCCTCGGTGTCCGTCGGGAAGCGATTGATGGCGACCACGCAGGGCAGACCATATACGTTCTGGATGTTGTCGACGTGACGCAACAGGTTGGGCATGCCAGCCTTGAGTGCCTCGAGGTTCTCCTCGTTGAGATCGGCCTTGGCGACGCCACCGTTGTACTTAAGCGCACGAGCGGTAGCGACGATCACGACGGCGCTGGGGCGAACGCCCGTCATGCGGCACTTGATATCGAGGAACTTCTCGGCACCCAGGTCGGCGCCAAAGCCGGCCTCGGTAATGGCAACATCGCCAAAGCGCATCGCCATACGCGTGGCCATGATAGAGTTGCAGCCGTGAGCAATGTTGGCGAAGGGACCGCCGTGGACAAACGCGGGCGTGCCCTCGAGCGTTTGCACCAGATTGGGCTTGAGCGCGTCTTTAAGCAACGCGGCCATGGCACCCTGGGCCTTGAGGTCGCGGGCACGGACGGGCTCGCCGGCATAGCTGTAGCCGACAACGATCTCGCCCAAGCGCTCCTTAAGATCGTTGATGCTCGTGGACAGGCACAGGATTGCCATGACCTCGGAGGCGACGGTGATATCGAAGCCGTCCTCGCGCGGCACGCCCTGGGCCTTACCGCCAATGCCGTCGATGACGTGGCGCAGCTGACGGTCGTTCATATCGACGACGCGCTTCCAAGTGATGCGTTTAACGTCAATACCGAGCTGATTGCCCTGCTGGATGTGGTTATCAAGCATGGCGGCCAGCAGGTTATTGGCGGCACCGATAGCGTGGAAGTCGCCGGTAAAGTGCAGGTTGATATCCTCCATGGGGATGACCTGAGCCCAGCCGCCGCCGGCAGCACCGCCCTTAACGCCAAAGACGGGGCCGAGCGAAGGCTCGCGCAGGGCAACGGCACTCTTGACGCCGCGACGACGCAGGCCGTCGGCCAGACCGATGGTCGTGGTGGTCTTGCCCTCGCCCGCGGGCGTTGGGTTGATAGCGGTCACGAGGACGAGCTTGGCCTGGTGATCAGTCGGCTCGTTGAGCAGTGAATAGTCGACCTTAGCCTTGTCGAAGCCGTACGGAATAAGGTGCTTAACGTCGACGCCGGCGTTCTTGGCCACCTCGGTAATAGGCAGTGGCGTGACAGAACGTGCGATTTCGATGTCAGTAGGCATGGGCGGTCCTTTCGTTACCGAATGAGAAAAAGACCAATTCAGCATAGCACGGGCGCGCAATAGTAAAACGCCCATAACCGATGAACGGCGATATGTTTACCCGATGCCCAGCGATAGCCCAACAGCCCGCCAAAACAAAGCGCCCTAAACGGTAGGTTCAATCCCCAGGTGCTCAAAGGTGCGAAGGGTTGCCTGACGGCCCTGCGGCGTACGAATCATCAACCCGCACTGCAGCAAATAGGGCTCATAGACATCCTCGAGCGTGCCCGGGTCCTCGCCCACCGCACTGGCAAGGGTCGTCAGGCCTACAGCACGGCCGGAGAACGTCTTGGCAAGCGTCTCCAAGATACGAATATCCATCCAGTCCAGACCGAGCTCGTCGATCTCGAAGAACTCGAGCGCCTGGCGGCAGATATCGAGCTCGATAGGGCCGCTGCCACGCACCTGTGCGTAATCGCGCACGCGCTTGAGAAGGCGGTTGGCAAGACGTGGCGTGCCGCGCGAACGCGAGCCGATCTCGAGTGCACTGGGATGGTCGATCGTCACGCCCAGGATAGTCGCCGAGCGCGTCACAATCTGCGCGAGCTCCTCGACCGTGTAGTAATCCAGGCGATACGAAATGCCAAAGCGGTCGCGCAACGGGCCGGTCAACATGCCTGAGCGGGTCGTTGCCGCTACCAGCGTAAACTTGGGAATATCCAGGCGAATCGAGCGCGCCGCCGGACCCTTGCCAATCACGATATCGAGGGCAAAGTCCTCCATCGCGGGGTACAGGACCTCCTCGACCGAACGGTTGAGGCGGTGGATCTCGTCGATAAACAGCACATCACCCGGCTGCAAGTTAGTAAGGATGGCCGCCAGGTCGCCCGTGCGCGCGATGGCAGGGCCACTCGTGGTCTTGATCTGAGCGCCCAGCTCGTTGGCGATAACGGTGGCCAGCGTGGTCTTGCCCAGGCCCGGAGGACCCGAGAAGATCACGTGGTCGAGCGTCTCGCCACGGCTCTGCGCCGCTTCGATCAACACGCGCAGGCTCTGCTTGATGTGCTCCTGACCACAGTAATCGTCCAGGCGCTGGGGGCGCAAAGTGCGGTCGACATCGAGGTCCTCGGCCGTCAGCTCCGAGCCCACCATGCGCTCGCCGTGCGCCATGGATGCCGCCGGCGAGTTGCCGGGCGTCGCCCACAGGTCCTGAGAGTCATCGGCTTCCCACATCACGCATCCATTCCGAGTCGCTTAAGCGCCGCGCCGAGCAGATCCTCGACACGCATATTCTGCCCATCATACCCGCTCAGGGCAACATCGGTCTCCTGCAGGCTAAAGCCCATGGAAAGGAGCGCCGCACGGGCATCATCGATCGCCGAAGGAGCGGCGGCGGGAACCGGCATCGCAACCTGGCCGGGAATCACGTCGACCGGCACAAAGCCCTTATCCTTGGCAAAGGTGCTCTTGAGTTCCAGGATCAGGCGCTGAGCTGTCTTTTTGCCCACACCGGGTACCTTGGCCATGCCCTTGTCGTCCTCGGCCATCACCAGCGAATACAGCTGCCCCACGGTATAGGTGGAAAGCACGGCGAGCGCCAGGCGCGGGCCAACGCCCGAAACGGACACGAGCCGGTCGAACATCGTGCGCTCATCCTTTGAGGAAAAACCGAAAAGTGTCATGGCGTCCTCGCGCACCTGCATACGCGTGTAGAGGCGGACCTCGCCGCCGGGCGTCGGCAACGTGGCCGCAGTGCTGCCCGAGATGCCGAGCTCAAAGCCAACGCCCGACACATCGACGACAGCAGAGCTCATCGTGGCCTCGACAAGCGTTCCGTGGAGCTGGGAAATCATCAGTATCCGGTTCCTCTCTGTTGATAGAACTCGCCACCGGTGAGGGCGCGGGTGCGGCTGAGGTTTACGTGGCAGATGGCGCAGGCCAGGGCATCGGCGGCATGGTCGGGATGCGGGTCGTGATCGAGCTGTGTGAGTGTGCGTACCATGTAGGCGACCTGCCGCTTGTCCGCGGCGCCAGTGCCCACCACAGCCTGTTTGATCTGCATGGGCGTGTACTCGCCAATCTCGAGCGCGCATTCCGAAAGTGCGACGAGTGCAGCACCGCGGGCATGCGCCGTGGGGATGGCCGAACGAACGTTGGCGCCAAAGTAGATGCTCTCGACAGCAGCCGTGTCGGGTCGATAACGCTCAACGACATCCTTAAGGTCATGGGCGATATGCGACAGGCGCACCGCGAGCGGACTTCCGGCACTGGTCTCGATGCAGCCATAGGCACGGCAGCGAACCTCGCCACGCCGCTCCTCGATAATCCCCCAACCCGTATGAGCCAAACCGGGGTCAATGCCCAAGATAACCAAGCCGACCTCCCCTCGCCACAAGCACAGCGCAAGACAAGGCCCCGCGCATCATTCACGAACGTCTGTTCTAGAATAACACAACGCTAGCCCTATAAGTCAGCCGAGATCGAATTGTAGGTTGAGTATACGCAAGCGAGCGCCCGCCAGAGCGAGCAAGGTGCCTTGAAAGAGGAGGGCATTGACCTGGCGGTCATGTCCGACGATTGAAAGGCAGATTGCCGCTCTGGCGGGCGCGCAGCGACCTAGTTCTGAGAGAAGAACGGAAATTGTCGGGGATCAACCGGCGGATGCGGCATCGGGCCACCCTGGGGCCCACCCTGCGGGCCACCCTGGCCGCCCATCATCTTATCGATGGCGTCCTGAACCTCGCCCTCGAACTTTTTCATTCCCTCGTGTAAACGACGCTGACCGTCCTCAGAGCGCAGCTCCTCCATTTGCTCGGGCGAAATACCCAGTAGCTCGCCCAGCACGCCCATCATCTCGTTTCGCACGCGCTCGCTCGTATCCTCGTCAGCAAAACGGCGCACCTCGGCGCGCGCCAGCGAATCGACCGTCATACGCTCCTTGCCGTTAAGCCCCAGGTCGGACCACGCGAGCATATACGGCCAGGCACGCTCGGCAAACGAACGGGCCGAGACGATCGGCGCCATCGGCAACATGCGGCGGGCAGCCTCACCCTGTCGAACGAGCATCAGCAGCAGCGAGCAGGCCTCAGGCTTGCCGGCGGCCATCGGGATGTCGTCGAAAGATCGATTGCGGTCCACGTGCGCCTCGAGCGCGCCATCGACCTCACCCGGCTCAAGCCCGCCGAGCAGCTGTGCCGCACGGTCGAGCATATCGACCGGACCGTCGAGCGTCGAGAGCGCCTGCGCCAGCACGCGCTCCATACAATCTTCCACTGCGTTGAGCGTCACGAGCTCTTGGGGCACCACGGCAGACGTGCGGTTGCGCACACGCGCCACAAACTCAAGCGTCGACAGGTACACATCGCCAAAGGGCGCAAAGTCGCCCTGGTAGCCGCCGCAAAGCGCCGGCGCCGCCAGCGCGTACTCGGTTTTGGACAGCGGGCTCAGCGCCATCGCACCCAGCTCGAGCGCCGTATCCTCCAGCATCAGGCCCAGCGTGCGCGAGCGCAGGCGCTCGGCATCGCCCGCCGACACGTC
>CAJMHW010000047.1 GCA_905213325.1 Collinsella aerofaciens | reverse complement strand
GGCGCTGCCGCCAAGGACAGCGTTGCCGAGCGCGAGGCAGCCAGGAAGGCTGCGCGTGCCGCCGCCGTCGCCGAGGCCGAGGCCAAGAAGAAGGCCGAGCAGGAGCGCCTTGCCCGCGAGAGGGAGGAGGCTGCCCGCGAGGCCCAGCGCCGCGCCGTTCCCGCTTCCGACTCCGGTTCGCGTTTCCGTTCGCTGCTCGACCAGATCGCCGCACAGGAGACCGTGCTCAAGGAGAAGAAGGACGCCGAGGACAAGGCCAAGGCCGAGCGCGCCGCCGAGCGCGGTAACCGTCGTGGCGGCAACAACGACCGCCGCGGTGGCCGTCGTAACGATCGCAACGCCTCCGACAACAATTCCGAGCGCAACGCCTCCGAGAGCCGTCCGCACAGTCATCGCACCAACGCCAGCAACAACGTCGCTGCCGGCATGGACTTCCCCAACCCCGATAAGCAGGGCAAGGGCAAGAAGCGTAAGGGCGGTCACAACAACGAAGAGGACCACTACAGCCGTATGGCTCGCGAGGCCGAGGAGTACAGCCGCGAGAAGGTGCTCGAGGAGGCTCGTGCCGCCGTCGAGGAGGCCTCTCGCGAGTCCACCGGTCGCCGCAAGAAGCGCAAGGAGAAGCGCGAGCGCGAGGCTGCAAAGGCTCAGGAGGAGCGCAAGATAGAGGAGGCATTGGCCCAGGGCGTGAACCCCGAGGAGCTCGATGCCATCAAGGTCTCCCAGGGCGTTACGGTCCAGGAGCTCGCCGAGGCGCTCGACGTTCCGGCCAACGACATCATCAAACGCCTGTTCCTGCTGGGCACGCCGCTCACCATGACGCAGTCCATGTCCGACGACCTCGTCGAGCTGGTTGCCGACGACCTGGGCCGTCAGATCAAGATCATCACCCCCGAGGAGGAGAACACCTTCTCGTTCTACGACGATCCCGCCGACCTTAAGCCGCGCGCCCCGGTCGTCACCGTCATGGGTCACGTTGACCACGGCAAGACGTCGCTGCTCGACGCTATCCGCCACACCGGCGTCGCTGCCGGCGAGGCGGGCGGCATTACGCAGGCCATCGGCGCTTCGCAGGTCATGATCAACGACCGCAAGATCACCTTCATCGATACCCCCGGTCACGCGACCTTTACGGCCATGCGTGCTCGCGGCGCCAAGGTGACCGACATCGTCATTCTGATCGTGGCCGCCGACGACGGCGTCATGCCTCAGACCATCGAGTCGATCAACCACGCCAAGGCCGCCGGCGTACCCATCGTCGTCGCCGTCAACAAGATCGATAAGCCGGGCGCCAACCCCGACCGCGTGCGCCAGGAGCTCACCGAGTACGGCATCATCCCCGAGGAGTGGGGCGGACAGAACATGTTCGTCAACATTTCGGCCAAGCAGAAGATCGGTATCGACGACCTGCTCGAGACCGTGCTGCTCCAGGCCGACGTGCTCGAGCTCAAGGCCAACCCCGACACCTTTGCCTCCGGTAACGTCCTCGAGGCCAAGCTCGACAAGGGCCGCGGTTCGGTTGCCACGGTCCTCGTGACCCGCGGTACCCTGCACGTGGGCGATACGCTGGTCGCCGGCCTTACCTACGGCCGCGTCCGCGCCATGCTCGACCCCAAGGGCAACGCCGTCACCGAGGCCGGTCCCTCCGACGCCGTCGAGATCCTGGGCCTGCAGTCCGTGCCCAACGCCGGCGACGAGTTCCGTGTGTTCGAGGACGAGCGCGAGGCTCGCGCCCTGGCCGACGAGCGTTCGCTCAAGGCCCGTATTGAGGAGCAGAGCCGCGTGAAGCACGTCACGCTCGAGAACCTCTTCGAGACCATCGCCGACGCCGAGGTCAAGGAGCTCAACCTGATCATCAAGGCCGACGTCCAGGGTTCTATCGAGGCCCTTCAGGACTCGCTCGACAAGATGGACCAGTCCGAGGTGCGCATCAACACGATCCACTCCGCGGTCGGTGCCATCAACGAGACCGACGTCGTCCTGGCAGACGCCTCCAATGCCATCATCATCGGCTTTGGCGTGCGCCCCGACGGCAAGGCCCGCTCCGCTGCCGAGCGCGAGGGCGTCGAGATCCGTTGCTACGACGTCATCTACAAGTGCCTCGAGGAGCTCGACGCTGCCCGTATCGGCATGCTCAAGCCCACCGAGGTCGAGGTCTCCACGGGTACCGCGACCGTCCTGGACACCTTCAAGGTGCCCAAAGTCGGCATTGCCGCCGGTGTCCGCGTCGAAGAGGGCGAGATCGCCGCGACCGATTCCGTGCGCCTGGTGCGCGACGGTATCGTGGTCTTCAACGGCAAGATTGCCTCGATGCGTCACTACAAGGATGAGGCCAAGAGCCTCAAGAGCGGTTCCGAGGGCGGCATTGGCCTGGAGAACTTCCAGGATATCAAGCCCGGCGACCAGATCGAGGGTTACCGCATCGACCAGGTTGCCCGTACCGAGTAGGGGGTAGCGCTATGAAGCAAACGCAGGCAACCCGCCGACTGGGCGAGCAGCTTCGCGAGAAGCTCGGTTATATCCTGCTCTTTGAGGTTTCCGATCCGCGCCTCGACCTGGTCACCCTGACTGCGGTCGAGGTCGCGGTGGACCGTTCGTTCGCGCGCGTATACGTGTCGTGCGATGCGAGCCGCTACGACGAGGTCATGGAGGCGCTCGCCAGCGCCAAAGGCCGTATTCGCAGCCTGTTGGCTCGCTCGCTCGATTGGCGTGTCACGCCCGAGCTCGATTTTCGCATCGATCGCTCGACCGATGAGGCCGAGCGCATCACGCGTGCGCTGGAAAACGTTCCGGCCACGCTGGCGATCGAAAAGGACGAGGACGGCTATCCCATAGCGGATGCCGCCCAGGAGGCAGCTTTAGATGACTAATTCCGCTGATCTCGCCGCTGGCGAGTCTGCAGATATTACGCGACGCATCCTCGAGCTCATCGAGGGTGCGTCCTCCATTGCGATTTCGGGACATACGTCTCCCGATGGTGACGCCCTGGGCTCCGTGCTGGGTCTGGGCTTATCGCTTATGAAGTTTTTCCCCAACAAGGACATTGCGCTGCTGCTGGCAGACGATGATCCGGTGCCGCGCATCTACCGCTTTATGGAGGGCGCCGATCGCTTGGTGCCCGCATCTGCGTATACCGGCAATCCGGACCTGTTTATCTCGGTGGATGTGCCGGTCGTCGAGCGCCTCAACAACTCGGCCGAGGTACTTCGTCGCTCCAAGCATGTGGTGTGCTTCGATCACCATCCGGCGCGCGAGGAGTTTACCGAGCTGAGCCTGAGGCGTGTCGATGCCGCGGCCTGCGCCATGATTATCGACCGTTTCTTGGATAATTGCGGCATCGTCGCCCGTGATGGCGTTGCGACTTGCTTGCTGTGCGGCTTGGTGACCGACACCGGTCGTTTCCAGTACCAGAACGCCGATGCTGCCGCGTTCCACGCGGCTTCGCGCCTGGTAGCACATGGTGCCGATCCGGCTCGTGTCGCGCTCGAGGTCTACCAGAGCATGCGCGTCGAGTTTTTGCACCTCAAGTCTATTGTCATGGGCCGTATTAAGACGGTCGCGCACGGGCGCGTGGCGTATAGCTATGCCTTCCAGAGCGACCTTGAGGCCTGCGGCGTCACCTCGGATGAATGTGACGGTCTGGTCGATGTGGTGCGTTCGGTAATGGGCGTCGAGGTATGTCTGTTCTTAAAGGGCATCGACGGCGATACCAAGGTGCGCGGCAACCTGCGCTCCAAGGGTGACCTCGATGTGTCCCAGATCGCTGCCAACTTTGGCGGTGGCGGGCATCATGCCGCCGCCGGCTTTACCAACAACGGAACGATTCGCGAGACGCTCGCCGTGGCACTTCCCATGCTGGCCGAGCTGGTGGGGGAGGATCCCGCTTCGGTGACCGTCGAGCTCTAACTTTTTGGATGGTACATGGCTCGTCGTACGCCTTCTCAATTGAATATGCTGCTCGCCGTCGATAAACCGGTGGGCTGCACGTCCCACGACGTGGTCTCACAATGCCGACGCGCCCTCCATGAGCGGCGCGTCGGTCATGCCGGCACGCTCGACCCCATGGCATCCGGCGTCATGGTGGTGGGCGTGGGTCAGGCCACGCGTCTGCTGGGCATGCTCACCCTCGACACGAAAAGCTACGTCGCCGACATTTCGTTTGGCGTCGAGACCAATACCGACGATGCGGAGGGCGAGGCCGCTCGCACCGTTTCCGTTGCCCCCGAGCTGCACGACATGGCCTACGCCCGTGAACAGCTGGCTGCTATGCTGGGGCCGCAGATGCAGGTCCCGCCGGCATTCTCGGCCATCTCGGTCAACGGCGTTCGCGCGTACAAGTCTGCGCGTGAGGGCAATGCCGTTGACCTGCCCCCGCGTCCCGTCGAGGTGTATGCCGCCGATCTGATCGCCATGAGCGGCGAGGCCGATACGTGTGTTTGGACCGTGGCATTCTCGGTAAGTAAGGGCACCTATATCCGTGCGCTTGCCCGTGACCTGGGTCGTGCGTGCGATAGCGCCGCGCACATTTCCGCGCTACGCCGGACGGCATCCGGCGTGGTTTCCATTGGTGTCTGTCACGCGGTGGAGGAGCTCTCTCCCGAGTCTGCGGCCGGCTTTGCGTTGGACCCCATCGCGGCCCTGGGCGCCACGCGTGTCGACTTGCCGGGCAACCTTGCCGATGACCTGCTCTGCGGCAGGCGCATTCCCGTTGACCGCGCGCTTATCGACTTCGATGCTTCGAAGGCGCCGTTTGCGCTGGTGCTCGATGGTGGGCTCAAGGCGCTTGCCCGCATTGAGGACGGTCGCTTTGTGATGGAGCACGTGTTTCCGCAGACAATTGGCGGTGTTCGATGATGCTGGCCCCCCACGAGCTCGCGCGTATCTTTTTCGCGGGCGAGTCGGGCGAGGCGCGCATCGTTCCCGCCGCCGCGTTTGATGGGTGCGGGCGTTTAGGTGCTGCCTCGATTGGCATCGGCGTGTTCGATGGAGTGCATCGGGGACACCGCGAACTTATTGACGCGGTGGTTCGCGACGCCCGTGCCCATAACTGCCTCGCAGTTGTTGTCACCTTCGATCCCGATCCGGACGTCGTGGTGAGTCCTTCGCCCGCTCAAAAACTGATGACGACGGCCGACCGCCTGCATGCCCTGGCTCTCACCGGGGTCGATGCGGTTGTTGCCGTTCCTTTTACGCCCGCGGTGGCGGCACTCGATCATGTCGGTTTTCTCTCGCTGCTGTCGCGCGTTGTCGACATCCGCTCGATTCGCGTGGGCAGCGACTTTAGACTCGGCCATGGCGGAGCTTCGGGCGTTGCCGAGATGCAGGTATGGGGTGCCGAGCGCGGTGTTGATGTCTATGGCCACGAGCTGCTGTGCGTTGATGGCCAGACGATCTGCGCCACCCGTATTCGCCAGGAGCTGCGCCAGGGTCATGTTGAGCTTGCCGCCGAGTTGCTCGGACGTCCGTACATGCTGCGCGGCGTCGTTGCCGGCGGTCGTCATCAGGGCTCTGACATGGGCTTTCCCACGGCAAACATTCAGGTGCCCGATGGCATTCAGGTGCCTGCCGATGGCGTTTACGAGGGCCTCGTGCTGGTCGACGATACCGTATGGCCCGCTGCCGTCAACGTGGGCCTGCCGCCGACGTATGCCGACGACGCCGCCTCGGCGCATCTGGAGGCTAATTTGATTGGGTATACGGGCGACTTGTACGGTGCGTCCGTTTCGCTGGCGTTTACGCGCTGGCTGCGCCCGTCGCGCGTGTTCGATTCGCTGGACGAGTTGATCGCGACCGTCGAGGGCAATATTGACGATATTCGCCACAACTTGGGTGAGCAGGAGGTGAGCATCCGTGATTAGCGATGAGGAAAAAGACCAGGTACGCGCTGCGTCCGATCTGGTTGCTATCGTGCAGGAAACGGTTGAGCTCAAGCCCCGAGGCCACGAGTTTTGGGGCTGCTGCCCTTTCCATGGCGAAAAGACGCCGTCCTTTCACATTATCCCTGCCACGCAGGTGTGGCATTGCTTTGGCTGCGGTGAGGGCGGCGACGTCTTCACCTATATTATGAAGCGCGAAAACCTGAGCTTTCCCGAGTCGATACGCTACCTTGCCGATCGTGCCGGCATTGAGCTACACGATACCGGCGCCCGTCGCGAGCGTGGCACCAAGCGTGCTCGCATCTACGACCTATGCGCCGAGACGGCTCAGTTCTACCACACCATGCTCATGCGCGGTAAGGACGGCCGGCCGCGTGAGTACTTTGCCAGCCGCGGTATGGGCGGCGATGTCTGTCGCCGTTACTGTCTGGGCTTTGCACCGGGTCGCAACATGTTGGTGGCTCATCTGTCGCAGGCGGGCTTTACCCCGCAGGAGATGATCGACGCCAACGTGGCTGTCAGCCGTGGGCGCGGACAGCTTGCCGACCGCTTTTACGACCGCGTGATGTTCCCTATTTTTGATGAGCAGGGGCATAACATCGCCTTTGGCGGGCGCATCATGGGTGACGGTCAGCCTAAGTACCTCAACACCGCCGAGACGAGCGTGTTCCATAAAAAGCGAAACCTCTATGGTTTTAACTGGGCCAAGGAGTTTATCGTCGCGCAAGATACCGCCATCGTGGTTGAGGGCTATACCGACTGCATCGCCTGCTGGGAGGCGGGGATCAAAAACGTCGTCGCCACGCTGGGCACGGCGCTGACGGAACATCATGTAAAGACGCTCACCCGTTTTGCCAAGCGCATTGTATATATGTTCGATGGCGACGCCGCCGGCCAAAAGGCTGCCCGACGCGCGATTCAGTTTATCGAGCAGGATTCGATGGACCTTCGCTGCGTGGTCCTGCCCGACGGCAACGATCCCATGGAGTTCATCACGGCGCACGGCGGAGAGGAGCTGCAGAAACGCATTGACGCCGCCGAGCCGCTCATGGACTTCGTGTACCGTTCGCTGCAGGAGTCGAGCGATATTACCACGCCGGGCGGTCGCGCCAAGGCGCTCGAAGATGCTCTGACGCTTATCTATCCGCTGCGCGACAGCTACATGATCGACACGTACTTTATCCAGATTGCCGACCTGTTGGGTTTGGATCTGGAGACGGTGCGCGCGAGCTCGGGCCGCGTGTTTCGCGAAGTCGCCAAGCGCGAGGATGCGGAGCGCCGCCGTGAGCAGAGCTATGAGCGCCAGAGGGCACAGGCCGAGCGCTCCGGAAACGCAGGCGGTCGGGCGTCTGGTTCGCAGGGGGCGCCTCGCGGCGCTTGGGCGTCGGGTGCGACGCCGCCGGTCTCTGCGCCGGTCGAGGAGGAGCCGTACGACTACGTTCCGCTCGACGCCTATGGCGCCGCGCCGGTAGAGGTTGACGACGACCTGCCTCCGATTGATGTGCCGACGGGGATGGATGGTGCGATTTCGGTTGCCGATGCTTCGGCTGGCCCCGCAGCTCCGGCGATGCCGATCGTGCTCACCGATCTGGAGCGGAAGTCGCTGGCGGGGGAGCGCGAGTTGCTGACGATGCTCACCAGCTACCCCGACTTGTTCCGCACGTATGCCGATCGCATCTGCTCCATCGAGTGGGTCGACCCGCGTCACGAGTCGATTGCATGGGCCGTACTGGCGACGCCCCCGGGCACCGATCCTGCGGCCTGCATGGATGCGGCTCGCGCGGTATGTCCCGAGGCGGCATCGCTTGTCAGTGCCGGACGCATCTCGGCGACAAGCAAACACCCCACCGAGACGAACATCGTCTTTATGCTTGACACGCTCGAGCTCTATACCATCAAGCGCCGCATGCGATCCGCACAGGCTAAGCTGCGCCGGGACCATTCGCTCGATGACGAGGCGCGGCGTGTGCTGACCATGCAGGCGGTGCAGGACACGCAGCGTCAGCGCGAACTCGAAAAGTCGATTGGCGGCGTGGCCGACCCGTTCCGTTTGATCGGTTTGGAGACTGCGGGCGCCGACCAGGCCTAGATGTTGTGGTCAACCAGCGTATTCTCGCCTATATCCAGACCTCTTTTTGGGTATAGACGTCACTGCGTGTGCTAAAGTATTGAGTCCTGTGGACTATGAAGGGAGAATCTGTGCCAAAAAAGACTGAGAGCACGGGTACTGGGCTGGAATCCTACGTTGCAAAGCTCATGGGCAACGGCTCAAACAGGACTTCGGTAACCGAGGACGAGATTCAGGTCGCCCTGAAGGATATCGATGTAACTGACGAGCAGCTCACCGCGGTGTATTCCGCGCTGCGCAACAGCGGCATCCAGATTATCTCCGCGAGCGGTAACGACGACGCCCCCATGGACGATGACGATAACGATACCGATACCGACGACTTTGGTGACGACGACGAGCACGATTCCGGCTCGCTCGACGATCACGAGCTCAAGATGGCCCGTCAGGCCGATGCCGAGATGGGCTCCTCCAAGAGCAAGAAGAAGCGCACCGTGCGCACGTCCCGTTCGCGTTCGCGCGTGCGCGGTATCGACGCCTCCACGGTGATGCTGACCGGCGACCCCGTCCGCATGTACCTCAAAGAGATCGGCAAGGTCGACCTGCTGACCGCCTCCGAAGAGGTCGATCTGGCTATGAAGATTGAGGCGGGTCTCGAAGCCACTGAGAAGCTCGAGGCCGCCGAGGCGGGTGAGCTTGAGCTCACTCGTTCCGAGATGCGTCGTCTGACCCGTATCGAGAATGTCGGTCTTGAGGCCAAGCAGGCGCTCATTAGCGCCAACCTGCGTCTGGTCGTCTCCATCGCCAAGCGCTATGTCGGTCGCGGCATGCTGTTCCTGGACCTGATCCAGGAGGGCAACCTCGGTCTGATTCGCGCCGTCGAGAAGTTCGACTACCAGAAGGGCTTTAAGTTCTCCACGTACGCCACGTGGTGGATCCGTCAGGCCATTACGCGTGCTATCGCCGACCAGGCCCGTACCATCCGTATTCCCGTGCACATGGTCGAGACCATCAACAAGCTCGTCCGCGTGCAGCGCCAGCTCCTCCAGGACCTGGGTCGCGACCCGACTCCCGAGGAGATCGGTGCCGAGATGGACATGAGCGCCGATCGTGTCCGCGAGATCCAGAAGATTTCGCAGGAGCCCGTGTCGCTCGAAACTCCTATTGGCGAGGAAGAGGATTCCCAGCTGGGCGACTTTATCGAGGACTCCCAGGCCATCGTTCCGCCCGATGCGGCCAGCTTCTCCATGCTGCAGGAGCAGCTCACCCAGGTGCTCGATTCGCTTGCCGACCGCGAGCGCAAGGTTATTGAGCTGCGCTTTGGCCTTGTTGACGGACATCCCCGCACGCTCGAGGAAGTCGGCCGCGAGTTTGGCGTCACGCGCGAGCGCATCCGCCAGATCGAGTCCAAGACCCTGGCCAAGCTCCGCCACCCGAGTCGCAGCAGCAAGCTCAAAGACTATATCGAAAGCTAGTCAAGCAAAAGGCGCCCTCAAGCACATTGAACTGCACCCCAAAACCTGGACGGCTTAAATAAGAACTACGCCGCAAGGGAC
>CAJMHW010000046.1 GCA_905213325.1 Collinsella aerofaciens | reverse complement strand
AGAGCAGGGGACTCTTAATCCCAAGGTCCAGGGTTCGACCCCCTGACGGCCCACCATACGATATCTCCTCTAAAGTTCGCCACAACGGACTTTAGCTTTGGGTCGTTAGCTCAGTTGGTAGAGCAGGGGACTCTTAATCCCAAGGTCCAGGGTTCGACCCCCTGACGGCCCACCATACGATATCTCCTCTAAAGTTCGCCACAACGGACTTTAGCTTTGGGTCGTTAGCTCAGTTGGTAGAGCAGGGGACTCTTAATCCCAAGGTCCAGGGTTCGACCCCCTGACGGCCCACCCAAAGCATGTTAAAGCGACTGGCTTAGGCTGGTCGCTTTTTTGTTAACCTCACATGGGGTCGAACCCGTCGGGGCGCGGAGCTGAGGAAATGCGTAAGCATTTGCCAGCGCAGCGCGCAAGGCGCGAAACGCCGCAGCGACCGCCTGCGCAGCAGGCTGACCCCCTGACGGCCCACCCAAAGATTGTTAAAGCGACTGGCTCAGGCTGGTCGTTTTTTGTTGACCTCGCATGGGGTCGAACCCGAAAGGGCACAGCCGCTTTCACAGATCGAGCCTACCCTGGGGATCGGTAAAACCGTCAGTACCCTCCTTGAGTTTCTTCTCGTCTGTCTTCACGCGACGCTCGAGCTTTTTTGTATCCTCGGCAGGCGGTAGGTTCTCGGGGACAATTCCGCGGTCGATGAGGCTGCCACGCACGCTTGTGTTGTTCTCGACGTGCTCTTGCTTGATCTGGTCCAGGCCGTACAGGTCGTGTTCCTCGGCGTTGAAGGCCGTCATCGAGTTCGTAAGGTCCTTTGCTTTGATGAGGACATCGGCTAACCTGTCCGCCAATGCCGCTCTCTTGGGTACGCCGAGCTGCTGCTTCATTTCCGCCGTGCTTCTGCCGCCGAATAACGCCTCATCGCCCTTCGACTTGATGATCGCGAATCCTTTGGAGTCCACGCCGCGTTTGAACGCAATACCCGAGAGCTGTTTCTCTGAATCGGATAGCGAGTGACGCGCCTGCAAGCGCTGAATCTCTGCGAAGCGCTGCTCTATGAGCTCTTGGCGGCGCGTCTGCACGGCAAAGTATGCCTGGGCGAGCGCGATCTCTGGCTTGTTTGAATCTCCGTTCTGTGCGATTAAATAGCATGCATAGCGCGTAAGTTTGTAGTCTTTAACCGCGCGAGCGGCGACACCGGCAGTTACCATTTTCGTGGTGTCACGAAAATGGGAATCAACTGGAGTTTTGTTTGTTTCGCATGAGACTTTTGCCCTCTTAACAACTTCGGCGAAGTTCTCCCATCGAGTGTACCCCATGGGTTCCATTAAATCGCGTGCGAGCCAATACTCAACGCCGTCTTCCACATTGGCGTAGCTATCAAGTTCGATACGCCACTTCTCGATATCTCTACTGTCCATATCTCCTCCTCGCTGGTCTATTTTCTATGCGGGCTTTGTCCGCTCTGTATTCAGAATAAGGATACGCTGTCGTGCGGACACGAATGGGCCCCGTGCTGCTTCGAGCTCACGGGGCCAATGGATATCGATTGGTTGTGTTCTGCTTTAGATAGGTGTCCGGTTTAATCCGCTCGATAGTGCGACCCGAGACTTTCAGTTCGCTTGCGCATGGCTTTGACCATTTCCTGTGCTAGTCGAATCTGCGACTGTAGGCGGGCGAGGGCTGCGATCTCGCTGTCATCGGCATGCGGCTTGCTCAGCGCCATGGTCTTGTCTTGCAGACTTTCAAGCTGTTGCAGGGCCTCGGATAGGCCTGTTTCGGTCCTGTTGATCATGCAAAAGGTGCTCATCGTGTGCCTAAGGCTGTGTGTCAGGCGATCGGCATCTGTTGTGGCAATGCCGCACTGGGGGAGGGTGATATCCGCCTTCAGGGCCACTTCAGGCTCTTTCTGCGCTGTGAGGGCTGCCGATGCGCCCGCGATACGTCCGAATACGATGCCGTTGGCGCTTGACAAGCCACCAATGCGGTCGGCGCCGTGCATGCCGCCTGTCGCCTCGCCGCAAGCGTAGAGGCCCTCAACGCCCGTGTGCGCGGTCTTATCGATCTTGATGCCGCCGTTAGCGGCGTGGGCATACATCGCAACGCGCATCTCGTCGGTCGGCGCGATGCCGTGCTCGTCTTGCAGCCAGGTGGCAAAGGTCTGCACAAACTCAGGGACATCCTCGCGGGGGAAGTCGTAGTGGAGTGCCAGGCCTTTGACACCTGCCTGATCGATGACGAGATCGATAGCGCGGGAGGCCAAGCGTGACGTGAAGGGACCATATCCAGAGCGCTGCTCGAGCAGGTCGTCCAGCTTGTCGTCGGCAATATCTGCCGGCTGGTCTACATGTACGTAGCGCCAGGTTTTCTCGTTGAAGACCAGGTTGCGCTTGGGCTCGATGAAGCCGGGCATCATCTGCATGAACTCTATATTAGTAAGCGATGCGCCGTGCGCGAGTGCGATGGCCTGCGAGGAGCTGAGCACATCGGCCGACGTAAGGCTGCGCTCAAACAGGCCGCCTGTGCCACCGGCTGCGATGATCGTGGCCTTGGCAGCAAAGGGCACGATTCGATTTTCGGTGAGGTCGTAGAGCACGGTTCCGGTTATTCTGCCGTTCGTGTCCTCAACAAGGTCGATAAGCTCATGGCGGGGGAGCAGGCGAATGCCGAGCGACTCGATCCAGGTCGTCAGAGCGTCCTCAAGGGGCTTGCGGGTGAGGCCGCGCCACATGCGCGTCTTGTGGTCAAAGCAGGGGATAAATTGCTTTTGTTGAGCACTCTTGGCGCTTTGCGGACGCTGGAGCTCAACGCCCAGGTCTTGCTCGAGCCAGTCAATCGCTTGGGGAATGCCGTGGACGAACGCTTGGACGAGTTCGGGGTCGGCAACGCCGCCGCCGACGGCCAGGATGGTGTCGATGAGGTCCTGCTCGTCGTCTTCGTTAACGGGTCCGATAAGCCCTAGGCCCCAGGTTCCGGGGAAGAAGCTCGATCCACTCATAGTCTTGCCGGCGCTTGCCACAGTGACGGTTGCACCCGTGCGTGCCGCTTCGATGGCGGCGCAAAGGCCCGCAATGCCAGATCCAATTACCAGTACATCAGTCGATTCCATCGGATTCCTTTCTCGTCCGGCGCATTGTCGCACGGGTGATCGGCAATGGGGCCGCAAAAACTCGGCAAATCGGTAAAGGGCAAATATGGCAGGTGGGCGTCATGGACGCTCTGACGCTCCATCTCATCACATCTAGTATTTCGCCCCAACTGATATATCGGCATTAGCTACCCTGCGACAGCGCAAACAAAAAGAGCCGCTACCCGGGTGGGTAGCGGCTCCAAAGCTCAGCTATATGAGCATCGCGCGGGCGCGATTAGGCCTTGAGGGCCTCCTCGACGGCGACAGCGCAGGCGACGGTGGCACCGACCATGGGGTTGTTGCCCATGCCGATGAGACCCATCATGTCGACGTGCGCAGGCACGGAGGAAGAACCGGCGAACTGGGCGTCGGAGTGCATGCGGCCCATGGTGTCGGTCATGCCGTAAGAGGCAGGGCCGGCGCCCATGTTGTCCGGGTGCAGGGTACGGCCAGTGCCGCCACCAGAAGCGACAGAGAAGTACTTCTTGCCAGCCTCGAGGCGCTCCTTCTTGTAGGTGCCAGCGACGGGGTGCTGGAAGCGCGTGGGGTTGGTGGAGTTACCGGTGATCGAGATGTCGACGTTCTCGTGCCACATGATGGCAACGCCCTCGCGGACGTCGTCGGCGCCGTAGCAGTTGACGGCGGCGCGGGGACCATCGGAGTAGGGGATGGTCTCGACGACCTTGAGCTCGCCCGTGAAGTAGTCGAACTGGGTCTTCACGTAGGTGAAGCCGTTGATGCGGGCGATGATCTGAGCAGCGTCCTTGCCCAGACCGTTGAGGATGACGCGCAGCGGCTTCTTGCGAGCCTTGTTGGCGTTCAGAGCCAGGCCGATAGCACCCTCAGCGGCAGCGAAGGACTCGTGACCGGCCAGGAAGGCGAAGCACTCGGTGTCGTCGGAGAGCAGCATAGCGCCCAGGTTGCCGTGGCCCAGACCGACCTTGCGGTCCTCGGCGACGGAGCCGGGAACGGTGAAGGCCTGGATGCCCTCGCCGATGATAGCGGCAGCCTCAGAAGCGGACTTGGCGCCACGCTTGACAGCGAGAGCGCATCCGAGGGTGTAGGCCCACTCGGCGTTCTGGAAGGCGATGGACTGGGTGTTGTTGACGATCTCACGCGGGTTGAAGCCCTTGTCGGTGCAGATCTGCAGAGCTTCCTCGAGGGAGGCGATGCCGTTGTCGGCGAGGCACTTGTTGATCTTGTCAGCGCGGCGCTCGTAACCTTCGAACGTAACAGTCATAGTTATTTCCCTCCCTTTCTACTCGTGAACCGGGAACACGCTGGCGACGGAGTGAGTCTCCTCGTCGGTGCGCGGGTCGATGTACTTGGCAGCGTTCTCCCACTGACCATAGTGGCCCATAGCGCCAGCGATGGCCTCCTCGGGGGTCTTGCCGGCCTTGACGGCGTCGGTGAACTTGCCGAGGTTCAGGAACTCGAATGCGATGATCTCGTTCTTGTCGTTGAGAGCCATGCGGGTGACGTAGCCCTGAGCGAGCTCGAGGTAACGAGCGCCCTTGGCCTTGGTGCCGAACATGGTGCCGACCTGAGAGCGAAGGCCCTTGCCGAGGTCGTCGAGGGAGGCGCCCACGGGCAGGCCGCCCTCGGAGAACGCGGTCTGGCTGCGGCCGTAAACGATCTGCAGGAAGATCTCGCGCATAGCAACGTTGATGGCGTCGCAGACGAGGTCGGTGTTGAGGGCCTCGAGGATGGTCTTACCGGGAAGGATCTCGGAAGCCATGGCGGCAGAGTGGGTCATACCCGAGCAGCCGATGGTCTCAACGAGGGCCTCCTCGATGATGCCGTCCTTGACGTTCAGCGTGAGCTTGCAGGCGCCCTGCTGAGGTGCGCACCAACCCACACCGTGCGTAAGACCGGAGATGTCGGAAATCTCCTTAGCCTGGACCCACTTGCCCTCCTCGGGGATGGGTGCGGGGCCGTGGTATGCACCCTTGGCAACGGGGCACATGTTCTCCACTTCCTGTGAGTACTGCATGCCTCTCCTCTCTATCGTGTTGGCGTCCCGTCTGGGGGTCGTGGCTGGCGATTGCCGGGCGACCCTTCGAAAGGGACATGACATGCAGCCCCTATAATACCGCGAAATGCACGGAATATTCGGCGAACGGCTCAGTTTTCGTAGCGAGAAGTCCGGAAGTTTTAATTGAAACGGTTTAACTCTATGGTCTGTGGTCGCGAACTTCCGTAGAGGGGGTCCGTCTTGGGCAAGCTTTTGGTCCGCTCTTGCAAGCGTTGCAGGGGTTGACCTGTTGCAACGGTGCCGTTCGCCGCCTGTTTACTGCCTTTGGCCGCGTGAGCGAATTGTTTTGCGTGAATGTTTTGATGGCACGCTTCAATCGTGCTGTATTGGATGGCAAGCAGATCCCGGCGAAGGGAGCGCCATGCAGCGCGTTTGGAGAACGGTTACCGGCTTTTACCATGTCTGTGCCCGCGGTACGGGCAAGCAGCTCATCTTTGAGGGCGATGAAGACCGGTGGGAGTTCTTGGAGCTGATGCGTGAGTGCTGCCGCAAGGCGGGCGTGACGGTTATCGCCTGGTGCCTTATGGGCAATCACGTGCGTCTGGTGCTTGCAGATTACGAGGACGCGATGAGCGCGGCGATGCACCGGCTGCTTTTGACGTACGCGCGGCGGTTCAATAAACGCACGGGGCGCACAGGGCATCTGTTCCAGAACCGTTTTGACCGGCGCTCGCTCGATACCGACTGGCAGGTGATGGAGGCTATTCGCTCCGTTCACGCCGATCCGCAGGAGGCGGGCATCAGTCTCATTGAGCGTTATCCCTGGAGCAGCTTTCCGGAGCATTTGTGCGCTTACGACGGTGACGCGGCCGATGTCGCGAGGGGATTTTCTGATCCTTCTTGCGTGCTTGAGCTTTTTGATTCTGCCGAGGGCTTTATTGCCTATTCGCTTTCGACACCCGACGGTAGCGAGCCGGCGCTGTGCGATATGAAAGAGACGGAGTGGGAACGCCACGCCTTTGCCAACAAGTTGGCGAAGCGCCTCGGGGTTCCGCTCAATGGGGTTAAAACTGCACCGCCGGCGCAGCGCGATACCGTTATTGTTGGATTGAACAATGCCGGCTTTACGGTGCGCCAGATTGAGCGGTATGCCGGGATTGGCAAAAGTACCGTCTCTCGTATCGTGCGCGCTTATGCTCAGGTGGACGCGCAGGTCGAGGGATCGAAATAAAGGCAGAAAAGAAAATGGCCGAACCGCTCTTAGTCAAGCGATTCGGCCAACGAAATTCTTAAGATTTGGGATAAATACTACTGATTATTTTGCCCCTCGAGCATGCCGTCGAGGGTGCGCCAGGCGAGCTCGGCGCACTTGACGCGGGCGGGCATGTGCGAGATGTCCTGGAGCTGGGCGGCTTCGTCCAAGTCTTCCAGGTCCTCTTCGGAGAGCTGCTCGCCACGGATCATGGCGAGGAAGAGCTCTGCCAGGCGGTGAGCTTCCTCGACGGTCTCGCCGGTGATGAGGTCGGCCATGATGTCGGCACTGGCCTGACTGATGGCGCAGCCGTGGCCGGTAAAGGAGGCCTCCTCGATCACGCCGTTCTCGACGCGCAGCTGCAAGGTGAGCTCGTCGCCGCAGCTGGGGTTGATGCCGTCGTGCTCGTGCGTGGGGGCATCCATCTCGTACTTGTAGTCGGGGTGCGAGTTGTGCTCCATAAACGTGGTGGAGGTGTACAGATTACCCATTGAACGTGCTCCAAACGTGATGCAGGCCGGCGATGAACTTATCGATGTCGGCCTTGTCGTTGTAGAAGGCCACGCTGGCGCGGCAGCAGGCGAGGTTCTCGACGCCCAGCCAGGTAAGCAGCGGCTGCGCGCAGTGGTGACCGGCGCGGATGCACACGCCGTCCATGTCCATGATGCTCGCGACGTCGTGCGGGTGGATACCCTTGACGTTAAAGCTGACGACGCCGTGATGGTTGTCCCAGTAGATGGAGCCGATGATCTGGACAAAGTCGAGCTGCATGAGTTCGCCCATCAGGTAGTGGACGAGTGCCTGCTCGCGGGCCTGGATGTTCTCGTAACCCACGGTGTTGACCAGGTAGTCGAGTGCCGCACCCGTGGCGAAGATGCCGGCGGCGTCCTGCGTGCCGGCCTCGAACTTCTCGGGGACGGGCGCCCAGACGGCGTCCTGCTCGGTGACCGAATCGATCATTTCGCCGCCGGTGAGCATGGGCGGCATGGCGTTGAGCAGGTCCATCTTTCCCCACAGCACGCCGATGCCCATGGGGCCCATGGCCTTGTGCGCGCTAAAGGCAAAGAAGTCGGCGCCCAGGTCGGCCACATCGACCGGCATGTGCGGCAGCGACTGCGCACCGTCGACGACCAGGTAGCCGCCGTACTTGTGCACGAGCTTGCCGAGGTTCTTGACCGGGTTCTCGACGCCCAGCACGTTAGAGACCTGACCCACGGCCAGAATCTTGGTTTTGGGACCAACCTTGGCAAGAACCTCCTCGGTCGTGAGCTGGCCGGTCTTGGTGGGGTAGAGGTAGACGAGCTTGGCGCCGGTCTCGCGGCAGACCTGCTGCCACGGGATTAGGTTGGAGTGGTGCTCCATGATGGTAATGACGACCTCGTCACCGGGCTCGAGCACCGTAGGCGCAAAGCTCTTGGCGACCAGGTTGAGCGACTCGCTTGTGTTGCGGGTGAAGACGACCTCGTTGGCCTGGGGAGCGCCGATGAGGTCGGCGATCTGCTGGCGCACCTTCGCGATGGCCTCGGTTGCCTCGACGGACAGCGAGTACAGGCCGCGCAGCGGGTTGGCGTTCATGCGCTGGTAGAAGTCGCGTTCGGCGTCGAGCACACAGGCAGGGCGCTGCGCGGTGGCGGCGCTATCGAGGAAGGCGATCTCGGGGTGCTGCTGGAACAGCGGGAACTGTGCCTTGTAGGGATTGGTCTCGATGTCGACGGTAGGCCAGCCGCGCGAAGCCTCGTCGCTGGCGTCGAGCTCCATGGGCTCGGGGGCAGTACAGGTGTCGCATTTAACGTGCTCGGTGTCGATCATGCGAGCTCCTCTTCAAAGTTGTCGATCAGGTTGTTGCCCAGGCGGACGACGGCGGCGCGGGTGCGCTCGTCGGTGGCGGAAAGCGCGGCGTCCTCCAGCTTGGCGCGGATGAACAGGTCCTCGGCGGCGTTTTGGTCAAGGCCTCGGCAGGCGAGGTAGAACAGTTGCTCGTCGCGGACGTGACCGATGGTGGCGCCGTGGTTGCCGGCAACGTCGTCCTCGTCGCAGAGAATGACGGGGACGGTCTTGTTGTCGACGCCCTTGTTGGCCAACAGCACGGTTTCGCGCTCGGTGCCGACGGCACCCTTGCAGCCGTGCACGAGGTCGATGGTGCCGCGGTAGACCTTCTTGGACGTGCCGGTCAGTACGCCGTTGGCGTCGATCTCGCACTCGGTCTTGCGACCGCGGTGGCGCAGCTCGTAGTTAAAGTCGCGCACCTGCTCGCGGGCGCCCAGGTAGTCAGTATCGATGGTGACCTTGGCGGTATCGCCCAGTAGGTCGCCGGCAAGGCCGGTGGCGCTGGCGCCGGCACCCAGGACGGTGTGTTGCACGTTGACGCGCGCGCCCTCGTCCAGGAACAGGCCGGTGTCGTCGAGCGCGATCCAGCTATCGTCGAGCGTCTGCGTGCAGGTCACGTTGACGGTGGCGTACTCGTGGGCGCACACGCGTAGCACGGAGCCCACGACACCCTCGCCGGTAACGGGGGAGTCTAGGGCAATATGCAGATTGAGCGTCGACTGGGGACGGGCGATGACGTCGATGGCGGCGATGGCCGCGGCGGCATCGACACCGCTCACACGCACGGTAACCGTGGCGTGCTGGTATGTGGGCACATCGATGACGACGCGCTTAGTGGCGTGGTCGGCCAGGTAGGTGTAGGCAGCCTCGCCCATGCCAGTCTCGAAGGCCTCAGCGGGGGAGAGCTCCTCCTCCAGCTTAATGGCACCGGCCTGGTAGATGGAGGTGGCGGGCACGTCGAGCTCGGTTTCGGGCGTGACGCGGGCGCGGTCGGCGGCATCACCCGGGGCGGAGGCGCGGCGCTCGGGGAAGCGCTCGGCCATGGCGTCCATGGCGGCGTCGAATGCGTCTACCACGCCAGTAAACTGCTCGTCCAAGCCCTCGACCTCAACGGTCTCGGCGGGAGCGGCGGCAAGCTCGTCAGAGAGCTCGAGCTTGGTCTGATTCATCTTCAGCCAGCCCCAAGTGGCGGCCGGCATCGCATTGACCTGCTCAAGGGTGGTAGCAGCGGTGTTCGTGGTCTGTTTCATTATCCGATCGCTCCTTCCATCTCGAGCTTGATCAGGTTGTTCATCTCGACGGCGTACTCCAGCGGCAGCTCCTTGGAGACCGGGTTGGCAAAGCCGTTGACGATCATGGTGCGGGCCTCTTCCTCCGAGATACCGCGGCTCATCAGGTAGAACACCTTGTCGTCGCCGATGCGGCCGATGGTGGCCTCGTGGCCGATGTCGACATTCTTGGCGCGGATGTCCATGGCCGGAATAGTGTCGGAGCGGCTCTGGTCGTCGAGCATGAGCGACTGGCAGCTCACAGTTGCCTTGGAGCCCTCGGCCTTAGGCGTGGCCACGATGGAGCTGCGGAACGTCTGGATGCCGCCGCTCTTGGAGATGCCCTTGGTCTCGACGGTTGCCGAGGTCTCGGGCGCGTTGAGCACGACCTTGCAGCCGGTGTCGAGGTTCTGCCCGGCGCCGGCAAAGGTGATGCCGGTAAAGCTCGAGCGGGCGCGACGGCCGTTGAGCACGCTCATGGGGTAGAGGTAGCCCACGTGGCTGCCGAAGGAGCCGCTGATCCACTCGATGTCGCCGTCCTCGTCCACGCGCGCGCGCTTGGTGTTGAGGTTGTACATGTTCTTGGACCAGTTCTCGATGGTCGAGT
>CAJMHW010000045.1 GCA_905213325.1 Collinsella aerofaciens | reverse complement strand
CGGCAGCCGCCTCGCGCGCCTTCTCGGCAACAAACGCCGCTGCCGAGGTATCGAGCTGCACCGTTGCGTGCGTGCGGGTGGGCGCGGCGACCTCGCCGGCATGCATCACGATGACGCCGCAGGTGCTCGTCTTAACAAACTCGACCATCTTGGGATCGGTGAAGCCGGTCACGTCGTTGACGATCGAGGCGCCGCAGCGCACGGCCGCCTTGGCAACCGCCACATGACGCGTGTCGATCGAGACGATGGCGCCCTCCTTGGCCAGCGCGCGCACCACGGGCAGCACGCGGCGAGCCTCCTCGTCGGGGTTGACCGGGGTAAAACCAGGGCGCGTGGACTCGCCGCCCACGTCGATGATGTCGGCGCCGGCGTCGAGCATCGCTAGGCCGTACTCGATGGCAGCATCGGGGTCGAAGTGCTCCCCGCCGTCGCTAAACGAATCGGGCGTCACGTTGAGGACGCCCATGATGCGCGGACGGTCAAAGCTGAGCTCGTACTTTCCGCACCGCCATGTCTTGCTGTCGTTCGCCATGAACATCCTCCTAAAATGCCCACGCCGCCGAGCTTGGGGAGCTGGCGGCGGGGTCGCTTTGCACTCAGTCTTTCTATTGTATCCGCGCGCGCGGGCTAGAACGCAAACGCGGCCGCGATGTCGCAAGAAATCAGCAGGTCGGCATTTGCATCCTGATCGGTGGGAGCAAGGTTGCATATGGCCAGCGTATCGCCGGTAAAGTATCGCGTAAGGCCTGCCGCCGGATACACCACGAGCGAGGTCCCGCCCACAATGAGGGCATCGGCCGCGGCGATGGCGGCAACGGCACCGGTCAGCACATGTTCATCGAGCGGCTCTTCGTAGAGCACCACATCGGGCTTGATGCGGCCGCCGCACGCGGGGCACGCAGGCACGCCCGCGGCATCCTCGTGCTCGCGCGAGCAAATCCACTCGGCGCTATAGACCGTGCCGCACGACTGGCAAATGTTGCGATGGACCGATCCGTGCAGCTCGAACACGCGCTGTGATTCGGCCATCTGATGCAGGCCGTCGATATTTTGCGTCACCACGGCATCAAGCTTACCGGCGCGCTCCAGCTCGGCCAGCTTGGTGTGGCAGCGGTTGGGTTTAGCGTTAAGCGCGATCATCTTGGTGCGGTAAAAGTCGAAGAACTCCGCCGGATGCGCCTCGTAAAAGCTATGCGACAGCATGGTCTCGGGCGGATAGGCAAACTGCTGGTGATACAGGCCGTCCACGCTGCGGAAATCGGGAATGCCACTTGCCGTAGAAACGCCAGCGCCGCCAAAGAAGACCACGCGCTTGTGGGTGTCAAACAGATCCGCCAGCGCGGCGGAGGCCTGCCTGGGGTCCGATATTGCCTGCGTCATATGAGTCCTCCGTCCTTGTTAGTCGGGCAGCGTTGAGCGACGTCCCAGCATGCGGCCTTTAAGTCAGCATGCGCGGATCCCACCCCGCCCCTGTTGCGCTAATCTTAAGCCTGCCAACCCCGTCGAAAGGACACCATGCCTCAGACTTACACTTTCGCCTCGTGGAACGTCAACGGCCTGCGCGCCGTGCTCAAAAAGGACCCGAGCTTTATCCAGATCGCGCAAGAACTCGACGTCGATATCCTGGCGCTGCAAGAGACCAAGTTGCAAGAAGGCCAGGTCGATATTGACCTGCCCGGCTATCACCAAACCTGGAGCTACGCCGAGCGTAAAGGCTATTCGGGCACCGCGGTCTTTAGCCGCCAGGAGCCGCTGCGCGTACTGTGCGCCGATGCGCTGCTGCCCTACGCCGGCGAAGGCGAGGCGGCCGTGCTCGTCGCCCAAGCCGCAACCGAGGGCCGCGTCTGCGCGCTCGAGTTCGACAAATTCTGGTTTGTGGATGTCTACACGCCCAACGCACAAAATGAGCTCGCGCGCATCGACGTGCGTATGGCCTGGGACGATGCCTACCGCGGCTTTTTGAACGCGCTCGAGCGCGAGACCGGCAAACCCGTCGTAACCTGCGGCGACTTTAACGTGGCGCATGAGGAGATCGACCTTAAGAACCCCAAGTCCAATCGCGGCAACGCCGGCTTTTCGGACGAGGAACGCGACAAGTTTACCGAGCTGCTCAACGCCGGGTTTACCGATACCTGGCGCGCGGCAAACCCCGACGTCGAGGGCATCTACAGCTGGTGGAGCTACCGCTTTAATGCCCGCAAGAACAACGCCGGCTGGCGCATCGATTACTTCCTGGTAAGTGATTCAATCGCCGCAAGCGTTCGCGACACCGGTATCCGTGGCGACATCTTCGGCAGCGACCACTGCCCCGTCACCCTCACGCTAGAACTCTAGCCCCAAGTAATTCCTGGGGACAGAGGAAAACGGATCATTTTGGGCCTCGTGGGGGTATCCGCGTGACCCATCCGCCACGAAACACGCCCATCTACTACGTTTAAGCCACCGCCCTCAACCACAGCGAACAACGCAAAAAGAAAACCGCAGGTAGAAAGCCTGCGGCTTTTCATAAAACGCAGTCATGGTCGGGGGTATCAAGCTAAACGTAGTAGATAGGCCAGTTTCGTGGCAAGCACCGTCAACTGATTCCCTGGGGACGCCTGGGACAGAAGAAAACGGATCAATTAGGCTCTTGAGGTCCACGATGCCCGTCATATCAGCCGGCCATTCCAAAACTATGCCGGTTTACGGGGCTGAATCGCGTACCCCCAACCACGCGCAATTCGAGCAAAATAAAACCGCAGGTAGACGGCTCGTCTATTTTCGAAAAATGCCGGTATGGTCGGCCTGCGTCAATCCAGCCCCGTAAACCGGCATAGTTTTGATATGACACCAAGGCAGTATTGATTCTCGTCCCGGCGCAACCAGCCCTACAGTCCGTACTTCACGACGACGCGGTTGATCCGTCGACACCAAGGTTTGTAGAGGACAGCCAAGAACACGCAGGTCGCGAGGCCGTGTGTGATATCGAACGGCACCGCCGTGGCAAGACGCGCCACGGCACCCGCCCACGTAAGCGGCTGTACAAAACCAATGATGTCATACGCGTTGATCACGACGCCATAGAGCAGGCCCGACGCAAAGCCATACGCCAACAGCGCCGGCAATCGCACGGTGCCGTCGGCGCGGTCGAACGCACCCGCGTACGCCAGCGCGCCGCCAACATAGCCAACCAGGCCCCAGGCATACATCTGCCACGGCGTCCACATGCCCTGCCCAAAAAAGAAATTGCTGGTCAGCGCCGCCAACGCACCGACCATAAAACCATTGCGGCGACCAAGCGTCGCCCCCGCGATAATGGCGATGGCGCTCACCGGTTTAAAGTCGGGAATGGGCCCAAACAGAATGCGCCCCGCCGCCGCCAGTGCCGCCGGCACCAGCGTGGGCATAATCTGGCGCAAGCCCGGACGAGATGCCTCGTAACCCGCAAAGAACAGCGCGAGCACCAGCGCCACCACGACAAGCATGGCAAGTGCCGCCTGCTCAACGCCCGCTAGCAACGCCGCAGCCATCACCGCTGGCACCGCCAGCAGCAGCGGGATCTCCAGTTTTGTAAGCAGGCGCGCGACGCGATAATCCGTCATCCCATCACGCCCTATAAAACACGTTGTCGGCAAAGAAGTCGGCCGGCGGCTCCATGCAGGCAATCTCACCGTCAAACATCATGGCAATGTCATCGGCAACCTGCTCGGCAAAATCCAGATCGTGCGTGGCCATAATGACGGTGCCGCCAGCCTTCGCATGGTCACGCAGGGCGCGAGCGATGATGCGACGGCTCTCCAGGTCCAAGCCCTTCGTGGGTTCGTCAAGCAGCAGCAGCTCGGGGCCGATCAGCAGCAGCTTTGCCAACGCAAGCAGCTGGCGCTGTCCGCCCGAAAGATCGTACGGGTGGCGCCCATCCAGGCCCGACAGCCCCAGGCTCGCCGCGCGCTCCTGCGCCGCAGCCTCGTCATATCCGCAGGTCGGAGCCCATTCCATCAGCTCGTCGTGCACCGTCTCGGCAACCAGCAATGCTTTGGGATTCTGAGGCAGCAGCGCCGCCGAGGCCACTCCGCGCACCATGCGGCCGCGCTGCAGCTTGGCGGTCTTCGCCAGCACCGAGAGCATCGTCGACTTACCGCATCCGTTGCCGCCCACGATCGCATGCACCGCACTGGCCGAAAACGCAACGTCGAGCCCGCGCAGCACCCAACCGCCCGCGCGATCGTAGCGAAACCAGCCTTCCGACAGGGTGGTAGCCGACCCGCCGTGCATTTTTTGGAGTATTCTGCTTCCATCCGTGCGCGGGAAGGCTTCCGAGCCGTTCTCGAGCGACGTTTGCGCCACAAATTCGGACGATTTGTCCAATTCTGAACTTTTTTTCGCGCTCGATACGTCCCCGGGCGGCTCCAGAGAGCCCAAATTGTCCTCACGCCTGCTGAATACTCCGTTTTTTGCACATCGGATGGCACCCCACCCCAACATGTCATCGGAAAACAGCGATTCTCGGCGTCCCAAAGAAGCCATATCCGCCACCTCGCGCACGCGACCGTCCTCAATCCGGTACGCACACGTCGCGTATTCGAGCATTGGGCGCGGCTGATGCGTCGCCACAACAACCGTGCAGCCCAGCTCACGATTCACACGAAACAGCGCGTGCAGGAAATTCTTCTCCGCAACCGGATCAAGCTGAGACGTGGGCTCGTCGAGCAGCAGCACGCGCGGGCGCAACGCCAGCACAGCTGCCAGCGACAGCAGCTGCTTGCGTCCGCCCGAAAGCGTATCGGTGTCGCGGTGGAGCCAATCTTCCAGCCCAAAGAAATAGCTGGTCTCAGCTACGCGACGGCGCATCTCATCACGCGCTAGCCCCAAGTTTTCCAGGCCAAACGCCATCTCGTGCCACACGGTTTCGCACACGATCTGGTTCTCGGGATCCTGGAACACATAACCCACGCGCTCCGCCGATGCCCGCACATCCATGTCGGCGACGGGCTCGCCCAGCACGCGCAGCTCGCCGGAGCGCGTACCCGCCGGCGCGATCTCGGGCTTGAGCAGCGACAGCAGCGTCGACTTGCCCGAACCGGTACCGCCAACAAGCAGCGCAAATGCACCTTGGGGAACAGACCAGTCGAGCCCCTCGAGCACCGCAGCATCAGCATCGGGGTAGGCAAAGCTCAGGCTCCGCACCTCAATCGCCGGCGCGGCCGAGCCATATGCCACACCCGCCGCCGAGCTCCTATCAAACCGAGCCATCAGCCAAACCTCTTCTCATCAATCGCGTGCAACGCACAAGGCAGCACCATCCAGGCAGCGTACACGACATAGCCCGGCCACGGCGCCGGCACCGAGAGCTGCGGATAAAACGAATACTGCGTCGTCGCGGTCCACGCCACTGCCATCGTGGCCACGCCAAACAGCGCAAGCCCAACCAGCGCGGCAACGTCGCTGCGCCCCAGTCGATACCGCGCATACGTCGTACGACGCGTCGCGGCACCCCACCCGCGCAAGCGCATCGCGTCCGCGCGCTCCAGCGAATCTTCCATGCCCCAGCCCATCAACACACTCGATGCCCGCAGGCGCGAGCGCACGGGGTCGGCCGGCGCGCGCCCCGGCACGTCAATCGCATCTTGCACCGCCAGCACCGTGCGGCCGCGGCGCAAAAACTGCGGGATAAGCCGCATGCACATCGAGATCATAAGCGCAATCACCGGTGCGGCATTGCCCAGCAGCGCGAGTACCTTGTCGTATTCGAGCATCGACGCCGCTGCCTCAAACCACAGCACGCTCGCCACAAACAGCCCACCCATGCACAGGCCGTAAACCATGCTCTCTAGATACACCGCACGCATGCCAATACGAAACAGCTCCGTCGAGCCCGATGCACTAAACAGCGGATTGAGCACCGCGATAATCAAAATCACCGGCAGCTGCCAGCGAAGCGCCCCCAACGTGCGCGCAGCACCGCGCGTCGCAAGCCCGTACGCCAGCCCGCCCGCAAGCGACAGCGCAATCAGCACCGGTTGCATCGAGAACATGGTGAGCCCCAGCGTCAGCACTATATAGAGTGCCGGCACAGCCGGATGCGACATCGAGAACGCCGCGACGGGCTCGCCGCCAAACTCCTCTTGTATGTTGTCCACGGGCACCCCCGTCCCCTCGCTCAAACGACAGCTCCGCAGCACCGCCAATGCCGCACGCAAGCAGCGCAAACGCCACGCCGGCGGCGCAAGCCTCAACCGCCGCAAACCAATCGTTACGCGCTCATCATATGCCTGCGGTATCATATTGCGCCGTGTATCGTTTCCAAACACACGTCTCTATAACGTAACAGGAGATCACATGGACGCAACCGCAATTATCCTCGCTGCCGGCGAGGGCACCCGCATGAAGTCGAACCACTGCAAGGTTTCGCACAAGATCCTGGGCAAGCCCATGGTCCAGTGGATCGTCGACGCTACCATCAAGGCCGGCTGCAGCCGCGTCGTGGTCGTCATCGGCAGCCACGCCGACGAGATGCGCGCCCTGATCGACGGCGCCTACGCCAACAGCGCCACCAAGGTCGAGTGCGTCGAGCAGACCGAGCGCCTGGGCACCGGTCACGCCGTGAAGGTCGCGCTCGAGGCCTGCGGCATCACGCAAGGCCCCGTCGTCGTGCTCAACGGCGACCTGCCGCTCATCACCGCCGACACCGTCGCCAAGTTCGCGCAGACCGTCGCTACCGGCGAGCTCGCCTGCACCGTCATGACCATGACCCCGCCCGACCCCTTCGGCTACGGCCGCATCAAACTGGGCGCCGACGGCCAGATCGAGCGCATCATCGAGCAGAAGGACTGCACGCCCGAGCAGGCCGCCACGCTACTCGAGTGCAACGCCGGCTGCTACGCCTTCGACGGCGCGCAGCTCGCCGCGCACATTGACGAGATCGGCAACGACAACGCGCAATCCGAGTACTACCTGCCCGACATGCTCGAGATTCTCAAAAGCCACGACCAGGCTGTCTCCATCTTCCACTGCGATGACTACCGCGATGGCCTGGGCGTCAACAGCCGTATCCAGCTCGCGCAGCTCACCGCTATCGCGCGCGACCGCATCAACGAGCACTGGATGGCCGAGGGCGTTACCTTCATCGACCCCACGCAGGCCTGGATCGGCCCCGATGCCGTTATCGGCCGCGACACCGTCGTGTGGCCGCAGACGCATCTGATCGGTCACGTCACCGTGGGCGAAGAGTGCCAGCTCGGCCCCAACAGTCGCCTCACCGACACCACCGTCGGCAGCGGCTGCATCATCGATGAGACCATCGCCATCGAGGCCGTCATCGAGAACGGCGTCGACTGCGGCCCGCGCGCCTACCTGCGCCCGGGCACCCACATGCTCGACGGCTCCAAGGCCGGCACGCACGTGGAGATCAAGAAGTCCACGATCGGTGAGGGCTCCAAGGTGCCGCACCTGTCCTACATCGGCGACACCACCATGGGCTCCGGCGTCAACGTGGGCGCGGGCTCCATCACCTGCAACTACGACGGCGTGCACAAGCACAAGACCGTCATCGGCAAGGACGCCTTCATCGGTTCCGACACCATGATGGTCGCGCCCGCCCAGATCGGCGACGGCGCGCTCGTGGCCGCCGGCTCCGTCATCACTGAGCCGGTCCCGGCCGACGCACTTGGCCTGGGTCGTGCCCGTCAGGTAAATATTGAGGGCTGGGCCGCCGATTATCGCCGCCGTCTGCACGAGGACGACGAGGTATAACGTTTTACCAAGCATCTAAGGAGCTGTTCCCATGGGGGCGGCTCTTTTTTCTATCGTGACCTGCGCGACAGGATGAGTGGTCGGTTCGTGTCCGTTGACGGTAAAGACGTTATCAAGACCCGATTAACCCCGTCGCGCGGTTACAATGCAACAAGGCATCTATATGGCATTCGATATAAAGGAGAAGGGTAATGCCGATTAATGATCCCGAGAAGTCGGAGAATATGCGCAAGTCCATCCGCGTGTATTCCGGTTCCTCCAACCGTCCCCTCGCTCAGAAGATCGCTGAGTACCTTGGGGTCGAGCTTTCGGGCCTTACGCTAAAGCAGTTCGCCAACGGTGAGATTTACGCCCGCTACGACGAGACCGTCCGCGGCGCCGACGTCTTCCTGATTCAGTCCGTGGCCGGCGGCAACGTCAACGACATGCTCATGGAGCTGCTCATCGCCACCGACGCTGCCAAGCGCGCATCCGCCCGCTCCATCACCGCCGTTATCACCCACTACGGCTATGCCCGCCAGGACCGCAAGGCCGGCCCGCGCGAGCCCATCACCGCCCGCCTCGTCGCCAACCTGCTCGAGCGCGCCGGCGTCAACCGCATCATCACCCTCGACCTGCACCAGGGCCAGATTCAGGGCTTCTTCGATATCCCGGTTAACCACCTGTCCGCGCTGCCGCTGTTTGGCCAGTACTACAACGACATGCACTTCGACACCGACAACCTGGTTGTCGTCTCCCCCGATGTGGGCCGCGCCAAGGCCGCCAAGAAGCTGTCCGACATGCTCGGCTGCGACCTGGCCATCGCCCACAAGGGCCGTCCGCGCCACAACGCCGCCGAGGTCATGGGCATCATCGGTGACATCAAGGGCAAGACCTGCATCATCAACGACGACATGATCGACACCGCAGGCACCCTGTGCGCCAACGTTAAGGAGCTCAAGGCTATGGGCGCCGGCGACATCTACGTATGCGCCACCCACGGCATCTTCTCCGGTCCGGCCATCGAGCGTCTGAACGACGCCCCGATCGTCGAGTGCCTCGTCACCGACGCCATTCCCGTCGAGGTCGGCGGCAAGATCAAGACCATCTCGGTCGCCGAGGAGTTCGCTCAGGCCATCTCCGCCGTTTACCACGAGGAGCCCGTCTCCACGCTCGTCGGCGGCGACTTCGCGCTGTAATCCAGCGTGCATCTCATCATCTTTGGTGTTTTTAAAGGGTCGGAAGCTCGCTTCCGACCCTTTTTCTACCCCTCGACAACCTTCCCTGGACAATTAGTTCAGATACGTATTTTTTTAAAGCTCCAAAGGCCGTTCTGAGCCTTCTGAGCTCCCCGGCGAACGCCATACTGCCCAAAGCTCATCGCTTTCGAGTACGACCGCCGCATATTTACCCTCAAATCGCCCTCGAAAGCCCTTAGAAACGCCTCGAACGCCCGCCGTCTTATACGTATCTGAACTAACTGTCCAGTAGCTATCGTCAACCTTCGCGGCAGAGCTCAATTTCCTGCAATCCCCTCAACCGATTCCACCGATTTCATAACACCCAGCCGTTCATGGCGCGCAGCGCCCCGCTGAGCGAAAAGAACGGTATGGCGGTCGCATTCTGCCGCCAACTTAGTACGTTATAGCTATGATGACCGTGATTTCACATTTCTCCGCCCTCCGCGCAATTCGTCGCGCACGACGGGCGTACTCTGCCCTACCCTGGGACTCCGTTGATAGCGAACAGCAAGCACAGGCCTTGGCTGGCTGCATTCCCAACAATGACGCGATAGACTTTGGCGCACTTTCGATACTCGACGCCTGGAATGAAGATGATTCCGAACTGCTCGATCTTCTCGTTTCAAACGAAGACAACAGGCGCCCCGACAAGCGACTTCTTCAGCATATTCTCTCCGCTCCGCTTCCTGAAGGTGCAATTATGCACGTCGAGGCCGACATCTACGCTACGTCTCCTGCCATGACAGCCATGCTTTGTTCCAAGAATGAATCAGTCGCCAAAACCTTGATGCTACTCATGGAACTGCTCGGAACCTACTCCCTTCCCCCCGGGGCAACATACCCCATTGCCTATGACGCCATCTGGCCCAAGGGCGATGACTGCGCAGCGACGAGCGATCTTGATTGCCTGGGCGACCAGTCGGCGACCGAACAACAGAACGAGACCCGCTACGAACAGGCACACTACAAATGCGAGCCCGCCACAACTATCGAAGAGCTCGAGGCGATCGCACGCTTCGCCAAAAGTAGCTCATATACCTCGTTTCGCACGGCAGTCAATCTCGCCCGACCCGGATCTGCATCCCCAGCCGAATCCCTAATGTTTGCCGTTCTCGGAGCGCCCATGCGCTTTGGCGGATTCGGATGTTGCAGCCTGCCCATGGGAGGCCTGCTACTCAACTATCGAATCGACTTCGACACTCTTGCGGTCAACATGTCCTCCGGCATCCCTTACGCCATCTGCGACCTATATTGCCCGGCCGCCGGAGTCGACAACGAATACAACGGAATTGGGCATGAGCTTCAAAACGCTCGCATCCACGATGGCAATCGAAATAATGGCCTCAAGGCAATGGGCATCCACGTCCTGGTTATCAATCGCGACCAAATGAAAGACCTTGTTGCACTCGAAGCCTTCGCCCAAACGATGCATCGACTCGCGGGAGTCCGATTCCGATACCGTATCAAGGGCTATCGCAAGCGTCAGACCGCTTGGCTCAACGCCCTGCGGGCCGGAATCGGCCTTGCGCCGGTCTAAACGGCGAATCACCCGTGCACCGTCGAGCAGGGCTGGACAGTTAGTTCAAATACGTATAAATGGACACATTGAATTAGGCTGTTTTGCAGTTATCTCTATACCATTCGCCCGATTTGAAGGCAGGGTAGACTTCAAAACAGCGTCATATGGACTAACTAAAGCTCCAAAACAACGTATCGGCATTGAATCGAGCAATTCGAGTTCTCAGAACTTATACGTATCCGAACTAACTGTCCACCTCGATTTCGACGGCCGTCCAAACGCCCTCAAATAACCTCAATTGCCCTCCATTTGACAGCAGCAACAGGGTCGCTCACCATAGCAGGCGACAAATCAACGAAAGGATGAACATGGCAGCTGCACAGCCGCTTAAGATTCGCATGGTTGCCGGACTTGGCAACCCTGGCGAGGAGTATGCCGAGACCCGTCACAACGCTGGTTTCAAAGCAATCGACGAGCTGGCCCGTCAGGCCGGCGTCACGTACTGGAAAAACCAAGCAGGCGCCGAGGTCGCGCTCATCAACATCAACGATCCCGAGGAAGAGGGCGGCAAGCGCCAGATTGTACTGGTCAAGCCGCAGTCGTACATGAACACCTCGGGCGGGCCCATCTCCAAACTCTGCCGCGAGTACAAGATCAAGGCCGAGGAGCTGCTCGTCATCCACGACGAGCTCGATATTCCCGCCGGCGACGTGCGTGTTAAGGTGGGCGGCGGCCATGCCGGTCACAACGGCCTGCGTTCCATCATCGACAAGATGGGCAGCCGCGACTTCAGCCGCATCCGCACCGGCATCGGCAACCCTCCCGGCAAGATGGCCGTCGCCGACTACGTGCTCAAGCAGCTGCGCGCCCGCGAGGCCGAGGATTTCCAGGACACCTGCGCCCGCGCGGCCGACGCCGCCGGCCTGGCGATCGTGCACGGCGTGGTCTATGCCCGCGACCATGTCAACGGCGCCGCCTCCGCCAACGGCAAGCACTAAAACCTATCATTTAGGAACAGGTTTATTTTGGCAGGTTTTACCTGCGGAAACGCCCCAGTTGCGGCATCGCAATCAACCGCGCGCCGACATACATGCATAGCATCCCAAAGGGGGCCTGCCTCATCACAACCCGAGGCCGGCCCCATTTGCCGTTTTACCTGATAAAACCGACCAAAATAAACCTCTCCCCCTTTGGTAGGCCAAAGTGGATAAACCGGTTGATTTTCAATCTCAACGCAACAGCCTGAACGGACCCCGCGTTTCCGCAGCT
>CAJMHW010000044.1 GCA_905213325.1 Collinsella aerofaciens | reverse complement strand
CGCCGAGCACCGAGCCAAACGTCCGCGCGCCCTCAGGCACGCGCAACAGCCCCTGAGCCCGCGCCTCGGCAATCGCCGCATCGAGCAGGCGGCCGTAGCCGACCATCCAGCCGTCGTACCCGCGCAGCACCTTGTCGTCATCCGTCGGCAAGCCCTTCTGCCCACCAAACACCGCCAGTGCGCCTCGACGCCCCACGAGCGGATTCTCGACATCGGAAAGCACCACGACGCGCGCGCCATTCAGCGCCCAAAGCGCTGGTGCCAAATCGATACTCGCCACGTGTTCAAGGCCCGCGAGACCGGGGGCGATATTACAGCCACACTCATCGACAAGGCGGGCGCCCAGCGCCTGCAGCATGCCGGCGCCACCGTCGTTGGTGGCGCTGCCGCCCAGACCAATATAGATAGTCTTTGCCCCAGCACGGACCGCGCGAAGCATGAGCTCGCCCACGCCATAGGTCGTAGCGGCCAACGCCGCCGACTCTGTGCAAGGCGAATACCCAATACCCGCCGCCTCGGCCATCTCGATTACAGCCGACTCGTGCTCGCCGTCCACCAGCATCCGGGCAGACACGCGGTCGCCCAAGGGGCCTGCGACTTCACATGCCGCGACCTCACCGCCGCACGCGGCAACGGCATCGAGCGTTCCCTCGCCACCATCCGCCAGCGGCAGCGCGCTTACCTGGGCATCGGGCCACACGCGGCGCACACCTTCGGCAACGGCCTCCTCCGCCTGCGCGCTCGAAACGCTGCCCTTAAAGGAATCAATCGCCAGCAGCACACGGCGGGGCCGGCGGCACGCGGCACCAAAATCGACCGCCTCAACGGCAGTATCTTCGACACACGCGAGCGCCTCGGCATGAGCGGCATGTGCCTCAAGATCGGCCCCACAACCGCGGCCAGCACCATCGGCGCCACGCAGCCCACTAAAATAACCGCTCAGCACCGCACGGCACTCGTCTGCCAGCACGCCGGCGGTCACATTAAACCGATGATTCAGGCGCGAATCGGCATTGAGGTCGTATAGCGACCCCAGAGCGCCCGCCTTAGCATCGGCCGCGCCGTACACGCAGCGCCCCACGCGCGCGTTGACCATAAGCCCCGCGCACATGCAGCAGGGCTCGAGCGTCACGTAGACCGTGCAATCGGAAAGGCGCCAGCGACCGAGCGATTGCGCGGCGGCGCATAGGGCCGCAAACTCGGCATGCGCCGAAGGATCCTGGTCGAGCTCGCGGCGATTATACGCCCGCGCGACAATCTCACCCGCGCGCACCACTACGGCACCGATCGGTACCTCGCCCACCGCCGCGGCGGCACGCGCCTCCGCCAGCGCCTCGCGCATGAACTTCTCGTCGATTCCGGTGCTCGTCATCGTTCGCCCTCCCTGTTACAAATCCAAAACGATGCTATCATTACGACTCACGGAGAGATGGCAGAGCGGTTGAATGCGGCGGTCTTGAAAACCGTTGAGCGCGAGAGCGTTCCGGGGGTTCGAATCCCCCTCTCTCCGCCACTCTTAGTGACCCACCGGCGTCATGGTCCGCTCGAACAGTGCATCGACCACGTCGGCGATTTCGGATCGGCGCTCTAGTACGTGGCCCGATTCCCACCACATGGTAAAAAGCCGAATAATGCCGCCGGCGACAAACTCAGACGTTGTCTCGAGCGATACGGGCGCGAGCGCGTCCTCGTCAAGCGCGCTCATCACGCGCCCGCGTATGGAGCGCGCGATGCGGTCGCAAATCATGCTGGTCAGCATACCCGACATACTGCTCGCCAAAATGTTATCCATGAGCTGCTCATGCGCCAGAATCAGATCCATGGCATCGGCGAACACTTCGTGGCGAAGCGCGCGCACGTCCTCGGCGCCCTCCGCGCCATCCGCATCGGCCCGCTTTTGCGGCAGGCCCGACATGAGTTCATCGATATAAAAGGCAAAGTAATCGTTCTTGTCGCGGAAGTGCTTGTAGAACGTCGTCCGACGAATCATAGCGCGGTCGCACAGCATGGCAACCGTCACGTCCTCAAACCGATGCTCTTCGAGCAGCTCAGTAAAGGCCTCGAACAGGGCCCGATAGGTTTTCTTGATACGAAGGTCCATATATATCGCCATCCTCAGGGCAAAGACAACACTCGTCAATCTGTCGCATATCTTACACCTGTACCTCGCGCGCTTTGCCCCGGTGCCGACCCCGACGAAAACACAACGCTTACCGGAAAGTTCGGCACGGCAAAACGTTGCGGGTATACTAGTAGCGTTATACCAACGGCAGCTGGCGCATGCCGCCGCGGCCATTCGAAACGGAGACATCATGCTTCCCGTCATCATCGGCATCGTTGTTGTCATTGTGATTGCCTGCGCCATCGCCGGCATCTACAACAACATGGTCACCAAGCGTAACCGCATCGATAACGCCTGGCAGAACATCGATACGCAGCTGCAGCGTCGCAACGACCTGATCCCCAACCTGGTCGAGACCGTCAAGGGCTACGCCAAGCACGAGCAGGAGACGCTCTCCGCCGTGATCAGCGCGCGTAACACCGCCGTCAAGGCCACCACGCCCGAAGCCAAGATGGAAGCCGACAACGTGCTGACCGGTGCGCTGCGCCAGCTCTTCGCCGTAGCCGAGGCCTATCCCGATCTTAAGGCAAACACCAACTTTACGCAGCTGCAGGCATCGCTCGAGGATACCGAGAACAAGATTAGCTATGCACGCCAGAGCTACAACGACTGCGTGCTCAGCTACAACAACGCCATTCAAACGTTCCCGGCTGTCATCTTTGCCGGCATCTTCCAGTTTAAGGAGCGCCAGGGCTTCGAGGCCGCCGAAGCAGCCCGCCAGGCCCCGACCGTCAAGTTCTAGTAGTTTGGCAGCGCATCCTTAATCGGCCAAATGCATAAACCGCCCCGTCGAATGCATACTTCGACGGGGCGGTTTCCTTTTTCGCGAAGGTCCCCCTCTAAGCGCCGTGCATTTTTAGGAGTATTCAACATAACCAAGAGCTTCGGGCGCCACGATAAATGCCAAAGACCGCGAATATCCCTGCAAATCAAACGCTGTCAGCCCATAACCCCGCCCATCATCCGTAGAAAACATCGAGAAATCCCGATTTTTTGCCCGAGGTCGGTATGCAGGGGCCTTCGATTGCAGAATACTCGCAAAAATGCACGTCGCCACCGCCCCCACATGGCGCGAAGCAAAACACAAGCGCGGCTTAAAAGGCCGCGCACCATCTTTAATTCAAATCTATATTGCCCGTACGACAGCGCCAGGGTGACGCAGGCCCGAGGGCGACCTTCCTTTCCGGCGCACTCCGCAGGACGAAAGAGCCTCCGCCGCACGAAGTGCGCAGCGGAGGCTCTTTCATGTCCGAGGACGCGCCGGAAAGGAAGGTCGCCCTCGGGCCGGACATATCCGTAAGACAAATTACGCGACGGTGTAAACCCAGTTGTGCTTGTCCTCGACAGCACCGGACTGGATGCCAGTCAGGGTCTCGCGGAGCTTCTTCATCACAGGGCCGATCTCGGTGTAGCCAGCCGGGAAGGTCACGGTCTCGTCGGCGCCGTAAACCTTGTTGTCGATCTCGCCAACCGGGGAGATGACGGCAGCGGTGCCGCACAGGCCGCACTCGACAAAGGTACCGGCCTTGACCTCGGCCCACTCGACGGGGCGCTGATCGACGGTCATACCCAGGTCCTGAGCAACCTGAACGAGCGAACGACGGGTGATGGAAGGCAGGATGGAGTCGGTGTGCGACTGCGGAACGACGAGCGTACCGTCCTCCTTCACGAACAGGACGTTGGCGCCGCCGGTCTCCTCGACATAGGTGCGGGACTCGGAGTCGAGATACAGGTTCTCGGCATAGCCCTCGCGATGGGCCTCCATCGTGGGCTTGAGGGACATGGCGTAGTTCAGGCCGGCCTTGATATTGCCGGTGCCGTGCGGTGCGGCACGGTCGTACTCGGAAACGCGCAGCTTAACGGGCTTAAGGCCACCCTTAAAGTACGGACCGACCGGGGTCACGAGAATGCGGAACGTGTACTCAGGAGCGGGAGCCACGCCAATCACGTCACCGGAGCCGATCATAAACGGACGCACGTACAGGGTCGCACCGGAACCGAAGGGCGGAACCCAGGCGGCGTTTGCAGAAACGACCTGCTTGACAGCCTCGACGAACTTGTCCTTGGGGAACGGGGGCATCTCGAGGCGCTGGGCAGAGTTATACATACGCTCGGCGTTCATGTCGGGACGGAAGCAGACGATGCTGCCGTCCTCGGCGGTGTAAGCCTTCAGGCCCTCAAAGACCTCCTGGCAGTAATGGAAGATGCCGCCGCACTCGGAGACATGCAGGGTGTGGTCGGTGGTCAGGCCGCCCTCGTCCCACTCGCCGTCCTTCCAATGGGCCTCGTAGCTGTAATCGGTCTTCATGTAGCCAAAGCCGAGGCTACCCCAATCGATATCCTTCTTCTCGACAGTCATATGTCGCTCCTTACATACACAGTTGCAAACTCGCGAACCCGCACGCAAGGACCGAGGCCGACCGCGTCGCAACGTCGCACGCCCGGAGCGTAGAGCCGGACGGGACACGCGAACAGCATCAAAACCGATGGCACGTCGATTCGCATGCACGAGATTGTACTCCGCACGCGCGTCGGATAAAACGTTTTTCTTTAACTAACTAAAGTAATTTCATTTGACCGAAGCTGAAGAGGCCCGCCACCGTAAACGGCGACGGGCCTCAACTGCACGGTTTGCGCGCTGGCTCGAGCTACGCGTTCTATTTACCCAGCTTAGCCTTGACCAGACCGACCACGGTCGGGATGATCGACACGGCAACGATGCCGATAATCAGCAGCTCAAAGTGCTCCTGCACAAAGGGAATGCCGCCAAAGAAGTAGCCCAGCAGCGTAAAGAGCGTTGACCAGGTAATGCCACCCAGCACGTTAAAGATGACAAAGTTGCGCCAGTGCATGCCGCCCATGCCGGCGATAAAGGGCACAAAGGTGCGGATAAACGGGAAGAAGCGGCCGAGGAAAATGGCCAGGTGGCCCCACTTGTCCAAGAAGTCCTCGGACTTTTTAATGCGCTCGGGCGTCATGGCCTTGACCTTACCCGAAGCGATGATCTTGCGGCCAAAGAAGTGACCGATCATAAAGTTGCACTGATCGCCCAAGATGGCAGCAGCCCATGCGACGGCCAGCAAAGCCACGATGTTAAAGCCACCGTTGTGGGCAAAGAAGCCCGAAGCAAACAGCAGCGAATCACCGGGAAGGAACGGGAAGAACACCACGCCCGTCTCGATAAAGATGATCAGGAACACGCAGCCGTAGGCCATAAGCGGGCCGGCGGCGATCCAGCTGGCAATCGCGGTGCGCGGGTCTTTGAGCAGCTCGGCGATAAAATTAATGAAACCCATGAAGTAAAACCTCTCAGTTGTGGGCGCGGATACGTCCAAGTTGACCAGTATACGGTTGCGGCGTCCCCTCGTGCGCAACCCCACAAAAGCATGACTCCATTACCAGCAAGTTTGCATAACTGACACCTGTCGCGCAATGCCGCCAAGATTGTCCTTCCTAATCCCTAGCGAATCGCTATACTTTATTGAATCGCATTGCCATGGCGCTAAGGGAGGGCGGCCGGTGAGCTTTATCAATACCATTCGCGAGGACATCAAGACCGTCCAAGCGCAGGACCCCGCCGCGCAAAACGGTCTGGTCATCTTCCTTTCCTATCCTGGCCTGCACGCCAAGTGGAACCACGTGCCCGAGCACTGGCTCTGGGAGCACGGTCATCGCTCGCTCGCCCGCGTGCTCTCGCAAATCACCCGTCACATCACCGGCGTCGAGATTCATCCCGCCGCACAGATCGGCAAGCATTTCTTTATCGACCACGCCATGGGCGTCGTCATCGGCGAGACCACCATTGTGGGTGACAACTGCGTGCTCTACCAGGGCGTCACGCTCGGCGGTACCGGCAACGAGACCGGCAAGCGCCACCCCACCCTAGGCAACAACGTCACCGTGGGCACGGGCGCCAAGGTGCTCGGCAACATCCGCATCGGCAACAACGTCAAAATCGGCGGCAACTCGGTCGTCGTTAAAGACGTGCCCGACAACTGCACCGTCGTGGGCGTGCCGGGACGCATCATCAAGCGCAACGGCTGCCGCGTGTTCGAGGAGAGTTTCGACGCCAAGCAGCATCGCGAGTACATGCCCGATGACGCCGCCGAGCAGAGTGCCCTCAACCGCCAGGGCATCACCGAGAATGCCCGCCGCGTCAAGGAACTCGAGCGAGAGGTGGCCGAGCTCAAAGCCCTCGTCGCCAAGCTCGTGGACGAGCGCTAGGAACGCAAGCGGCACAAAACGACATCGGCATCAACGCAAGAAGGCGCGCCAGGGAATTCATCCCCGGCGCGCCTTTGCGTTGATGCGACATGTGGGACTGTCCCTTTGTCACATTATGCGAACTGGCTCAGATAGAGGTCGGCGTAGGCACCCTCGGCAGCCAGCAGCTCCTTATGCGTGCCCTGCTCGATAATGTTGCCGTGATCCATGACCAAGATCAGGTCGGCATCCACAATCGTCGACAGGCGGTGTGCGATCACAAAGCTCGTGCGCCCGCGCATAAGCGCATCCATGGCACGGCCGATGGCAAGCTCGGTACGCGTGTCCACGCTTGAGGTCGCCTCGTCCAGGATGAGAATCGCCGGGTTGTTGAGCAGCACGCGTGCGATGGTCAGCAGCTGACGCTGGCCCTGGCTGATGCTTTCGGCATCGTTGGCCACGCGCGTGTCGTAGCCCTGCGGCATGGTGCGCACAAAGAAGTCGACCTGCGCGGCACGAGCGGCGGCCACGATCTCGT
This sequence comes from Collinsella aerofaciens, assembly GCA_905213325.1. Taxonomy (GTDB): domain Bacteria; phylum Actinomycetota; class Coriobacteriia; order Coriobacteriales; family Coriobacteriaceae; genus Collinsella; species Collinsella aerofaciens_AG. Next base: position 5,569 of record CAJMHW010000044.1, on the reverse strand, counting down.
CGCGCGTCGCCTCGGGACAGCCGTAGGCGATGTTTTCGGCAATCGTGCCATCGAACAGCCAGGCGTCCTGCAGCACCATGCCAAACTGCTGCCGTAGCTCGCCGCGGTCCATGCGGCTCGTATCCACGCCGTCGAGCGTAATACGCCCGCCGTCAATCTCGTAGAAGCGCATGAGCAGGTTGATGAGCGTCGTCTTGCCCGCGCCCGTGGTTCCCACCACGGCAATCTTCTGGCCCGGCTCGGCGGTAAACGACACGTCGCGCATAAGCGGCTTGTCGGGCGAATAACCAAAGCGCACATGCTCAAAGGAGACGCGGCCCTCGACCTTGCCCGGCAGCTTGGCGGCCTTGTCCGGCAGCGGATCGGCCTCCATCTCGGGCTCATCGAGCAGGTCGAACACGCGCTCTGCACTCGCCAGCGCGCTCTGCAGCGAGTTGAAGGTAAACGACAACTGCGTCATGGGCTCGGATGCCTCGTAGATAAACTGGAAGAACGCCTGGAACACGCCGACGGTCATGTGGCCGGCAACCAGCATACTGCAGCCCACAATCGCAATCACGATCTGTGCCAGGCGGCCGATAAAGCGCACCGCGGGGCCGACGGCGTTAATCATAAAGTCGGCCTTGGTACTCACGCGCGCTAGCTCCCTCGAGGCCTCATGCACCTCGGCAGAACTCTGGCGCTCACGGTTGAACGCGCGAATCACCAGACGGCCCGAGTAGCCCTCCTCAACCGCGCTCGTAATCTTTGACACCCACTCCTGGCGCTCACCGGTCACATCATGTGTGCGGCGCGAGACCACCTTGGTCACCAGCAGCGACAGCGCCATAAAGAACAAAAAGACTAGCGTGAGCGGCACGCTAAACACGAACATCACGCTCACGGCGCCCACCACGGTACCAATCGACACCAGAAGCTGCAGCAAGCCGCGCTGCATGCTCTCGGACATCTTGTCCAAGTCGTTGGTCGCACGGCTGACGACCTCGCCGGGACGATGCGCGTCAAAATAGGCAAGCGGCAGACGGTTGAGCTTTTGTGCGATGCGGTTGCGTAGACGCAGGTTGAGGCGTTCGGCCACGCTCGACATCAAAAAGCTCTGGAGCGCGTAGAACGAGGCAGCGGCCGTCCAAATCATAAAGTAGATGAAGATGGTCCTGCCGCAGTTCTCCCAGGTGATGTTGAAGGTGGTATCGTTGGCAAACGCCACCTGAATGTGGCCCCACAGCTCATCGATCACACGGGCGCTATATGCCGGCGCAGCGGTGTTAAAGATGGCATAGAACACAATACTCGCGAACACGATATAGAAGCGCCAATGGTCGCCGGCAGCCTCGCTCCACAGGCGGCGCACCGTCGCCCAGGTGTCGCGGGGTTTCTCGTCCTCGTCCTCGTCGTCCACATCGCGCATGCGCTCTGCCTCAGCGCGGGCGCGCTCGTCCTCGGCACGTTCGTTTTCCTCGTAGAGCGCTTGGCGGCGAGCCTCGCGCTCGGCTGCAGCCTTGGCGGCGTCATCCAGCTCGGGTGCCACGGCAGCCGTTTCCTCGACCAGTACCGCGGCAGCGGCGTCATCAACGCCGCCCTGCTTCTTGAGCTCCTCGGTCATGCTACTCACCTCCCTTCATCTGCGATTCCGCGATGGCGCGGTACACCTCGCAGGTTTCCATAAGCTCGCCATGCGTGCCCAAGCCCACAACCTCGCCATCCTTGAGCACGACGATCTGGTCGGCGTGCAAGATCGTCGAGATGCGCTGCGCGATGATGAGCACCGCAGCGTCACGCGTCTCGTCTTGCAACGCATGACGCAGGGCGGCATCGGTCTTAAAGTCCAGGGCCGAAAAACTGTCATCGAAGATATATAGATCGGCATGCTTCATGAGCGCGCGAGCAATGGCCAGGCGCTGGCGCTGGCCGCCTGAAAAGTTCGTGCCGCCCTGCGCCACCGGGGTATCGAGCCCCTGCGGCTGATCGAGTACAAAGGTGCTCTGGGCAACCTCAAGCGCGTGAAGCATGTCGGTCTCGGTCGCGTCCTCGTTGCCAAAGCGCAGATTACTTGCCACGGTGCCCGAGAACAGCCACGCCTTCTGCGGCACATAGGCGATGTGTCCACGGATCTCATCTTGCGAAAGCTCGCGCAGATCGACACCGTCCAGGCGAATGGCGCCCTTGGTGGCATCGTGGAAGCGCAGCAAGAGCTTGGCCACCGTCGACTTGCCCGAACCCGTCGAGCCGACGATTGCGGTCGTCTGACCGCGACGACAGGCAAAGCTCAGGTCGCACAGGGTGTCCTCGTCGGCATCGTCAAAGCGAAACGACATGTGGTCGAACATGGCCACCGCATCGGCTTCGTCTTGGGGCTCGCGCGCCCCGTCATCCAGCGTGCGCTCGCCATCGACGATGCTCGGCTCAATCTCCAACACCTGCTGCGCACGGTTCAGGCACGCGGCAGCACGCGGAAGCGTCAGCACCACCATCTGGGCCATCATCACAAAGAACAGGATCAGAATTGCATACTCCAGCACCGCCGAGATACTCGCAATCTGCATGGCGTGGGCGCCTACGCGGTTGCCGCCCACCCACAGCACCGCCACCTCGGCGATGTTCATCAAAAAGAAGCTTGAGCTGTCGAGGCCCACAAACAGGTGGTTGACTTTGATGGCGTTGGCGGCGTATTCGCTAAACACCTCGTCCAGACGCCGTTCCTCGTGGCGCTCCTTGTTAAACGCACGGATGACGCGCACGCCCACAATATTCTCGCGCAGCACCACGTTCATGCGGTCGATAAAGCCCTGTAGGCGCATAAAGATCGGAGCCGCGTTGGCAACCGTAAAGACCGCCGCCACCAGCACAATCGCAACGACTACGCCCAGAAGCGTGCCCATGGCGGGATCGATAAACCAGGCGAATATGATGCCCGCCACAGCCAAAAACGGCACGGGCAGCACCAGCTGAATCGTCTGCAGAATCGCCTGCTGAATCACGTTGATGTCGTTGAGCGAGCGCGTGATCATCGATCCAGTGCCAAAGCGCTCAAAATCGCTGGCCGCGAGCTCGAGCGATTTGTCGTACACGGCATTGCGGATATCGCAAGCCACGTTGGCGGCCAGGCGCGCCGAAAGATAGCAGCCCAGCACCGTGCCGCCGCTAGCCATGCTGGTCGCGATAAACATGTATAGGCCGTTGCGTAAAATGTAGTCGACATCGCCCGTGGTAATACCGGTGTTGACCATGTTCGCCAGCATCGTGGGAACCAACAGCGTACCGACGTTATCCACCAGCAGCACCAGCAGTGTCACTGCGACAAGCCCTCGATATGGCTTTAGAAACCTCATTAACAGTCGCACGACTCCCCCTCACGTCGATCTTGCATCTGGCTTGCGGCTGCCACCTGCTGTTTAAATGTCTCGCACTCGTCGCCGAGCACCTGAGAGAATTTGCCGATCAAGCGCATAATCTCGCGCTGCTCACACGGCTCAAGCGCGCCAAAGGCTCGCTGCTCGGCCTTGAGTGCCGGCAGCGCATAACGCTCGGCAAATCGCCTGCCCTCTTCGGTCAGGCTCACAACCTTGTTCTCACGGCTGCCTTCGGCAAACTCCAACGTTGCGAAGCCCCGCGCCGTCAAGGTTTTAATTGCCGAGTTGATGGTCTGCTTGCTGTAGAACCATTCGCTTGTCAGACGGCTTACGGCAATACTGCCGCCCGCCGTGCTGGTATCGACGAGCATCCAGTAAGCGCAGTCCGAAAGGCCGCAGGCGCGCGAGAACTCCGAATAGACGATATGAGAAAGCCATTGGGGTCGCCTCCCCCGCGGCGCAGCTTCTTTCCGCGGGCTCAGGGTGCCACAATGGGCTTTGAGTATCGGCCCGTGCGGTAGCCCTTACCGCACCTGCGGGGAGGAGGCTTCCCATGCCCCATGTTACCTCCATCGGACTGGACGTCCACGCGCGATCGGTCGCCGCGGCGGCGTTCAACCCCTTCACCGGCGAGGTGGTGCACCGCGACTTCGGCACCGACGCCGCCGAGATCGCCGAGTGGGCGCTCGGGTTCGAGGAGCCCAGGGCCTGCTACGAGAGCGGCCCCACCGGCTTCCACATGGCGCGCGAGCTGCGCGCCCTCGGGCTCGACTGCGCCGTGGCCGCCGTCTCCAAGATGCAGAGGCCCGCGGCGGACGCGCGCCGCAAGAACGACCGGCGCGACGCCGAGTTCATCGCGCGCATGCTCGCCACCCACAACATCGTCGAGGTCCCGCTGCCCGACGCGGCGGTAGAGGCCGCACGGGACCTCGACCGCGCCCTCGACGACGCGACCCGCGAGCTCCGCCGCTCGAGGCAGCGCCTCAACATGTTCCTGATCAGGCTGGGCCACGTCTGGGACGAGCGCAACGCCGACGGGGCAAGGAGGAAGGCCTGGACGAGGGCCCACTGGAGGTGGGTCTCGGAGATCAGGCTCGAGGGGCCGCAGCGCGACGCGCTCGAGTACTACGTCACGGCCGCCCGCTGCGCGGAATCGGACAGGCGGCAGCTCGAGAGGAGGGTCGTCGCGCTGGCGGGCACCGACCGCTGGCGGGCGACGGTGGAGGCGCTGTCCTGCATCAAGGGGATCGACACCCTGACGGCCTTCAGGCTCGCGGCGGAGGCCGGGTCCTTCAGCAGGTTCCGCTCGGCGCCGGCATTCGCGAGCTGGTGCGGGCTGACCCCGTCGGAGCACTCGAGCGGCGAGTCCGAGCGGCGCGGCGGGATAACCAAGGCCGGCAACGCGCTCGCGCGCACGGCGCTCATAGTAGAAACCCATGGTGGCATGTCCCTTCATAAATATAGCCCAACCAAAATCATGTGAATGCGTCCATGGAGACACACCCGTTCAAAGACTTTGGTTAGGCCCACGTCCGAGGGACTCGGTAACCTTCCGCATTTCTTTTTACGGGAGGTATTGTAGACAAGCCCAAAGCCGGAACAATCATTATGACCGATGAACGGTATTTTTTCTTCGATAAACGGTATTTAGGCGGCACTTAGGGACGTTCCTTTTCTGCCGGCACTCGGGGACACTCCTCACTCTGGTGCATTGCGGACAGATTTGTTTGCACCAATCATGAGTTGCGGTGAAATAGAGACTGAAAAGCCGCTCAAAAGGCCAAAACAGTCCGTATTCCACCGCAACTTCAAGACGTTGGTGCAGATTAACCTGACCTCTTTGCACTAAAAAGGGCCCCGAGCATAGTCTGCTCGGGGCCCAAACTCATCTCGCCTTACCGCGCGACGCGTATGTTACTTGCGCTTGCCGCCGCCGTCACCGGGACGACGGGAGCTGCCGCCACGCTTGCCACCACGACTATTGCCATAGCTGCCACGGTTATCGCGACCGCCGGCACGGCCGCCACGGGAGCCGGCCTGGTTGCCGCCACGCCCGCCACGATAGCCGCCACGACGCTCCTCGCGGGTATCGTCGTAGTTGCGCCAGTCATCGCGACGATCGCGGCTGGCACGCGGGTCACGACGATCGCGCGACTCATTCGAACGACCAGCGCCGCCGCGGCCGCCATTGCCGCGAGCGGCGCTAGATCGGAAGAGCA
>CAJMHW010000043.1 GCA_905213325.1 Collinsella aerofaciens | reverse complement strand
TCGCACGGAGAGCACATTAAGTGCTCTCCGGCTCGTGCGGAACTCGCGATCGACCAAAGCCCCCGGCGCGCCCTCTTCCTTGTGGCGTTTTGGCCTGCAGCTTGCGAACGTTGCTTTGCCCGTTCGCTTTTTGATCTGGAGAGCCGGGTGGGCTGATAGATAGATACGAGTAGGGGCTCTCCCGTACATGGACGGGAGAGCCCCTTGTTGCGTTTGGGTTGTTGGTGCGACCTAGAGATGCGAGATGATCAGTTCCATCTTGCCTTCAAGTTCGATCTGGTCCACGGTGCTCGGGGCCAGCAGGTGGCTTCCCTTGTGGACGGGGTCGCCGCAGACGGTGCCTTTGCCGTCGATGACCGACAGGCACATGAAGGGCCAGCGCTGGTCGATGGTTTTGCTGCCGTCGACGCGCACGCGATCGACGGTGTAGCAGGGGTTGGACTCGAGCTCGGTCACGCCGTCCACCTCGGGCGCGGTCACCGTGCCGTCGGTCGGAGCCTGAGCATCAAAGTCGATGCAGTCGAGGCTCTGCTCAATGTGCAGTGGGCGCAGCTTGCCGTCGGTGCCGGGACGGTCGTAGTCGTACAGGCGATACGTCACGTCGCTCGACTGCTGCGTCTCCAAAATGAGCGTGCCGGTCTTGATGGCGTGAACGGTGCCGGAGTCGATTTGGAAAAAGTCGCCCTTGTGGATCGGCAGCACGTTGAGCATGTCGTCCCAGCGACCCTCTTCGATCATCTGCGCGGCCTCGGCACGGTCATGTGCGCGCTGGCCGACGATGATCGTGGCGCCGGGCTCGCAATCCAGCACGTACCAGCACTCGGTCTTGCCCAGGCTACCGTTCTCATGCTCGGCGGCGTACTCGTCGTTGGGGTGGATCTGGATCGACAGGTCGTCCTTGGCGTCCAGAATCTTAATGAGCAGCGGGAACTCCTTGCCCTCGCAGTTGCCAAAGAGCTCGCGATGCTCGGCCCACAGCCACGACAGCGTGTGGCCGGCGTACGGACCCTCGGCAATCTGGCAATCGCCGTTGGGGTGCGCCGAGATGGCCCAGCACTCACCGATGGGACCCTCGGGAATGTCATAGCCAAAGACGGTCTCCAGCTGGCGGCCGCCCCAAATCTTCTCGTGGAAGATCGGCGTGAGTTTAATCAAATCGGACATGTGCATACCCCCATCAGGTTGTGCAGGCACCTCGCGAAAAACGGCTCAAAGCGAGCGCCTGCCGGATTACAAACTTAAGCCAACGTTACGTTGTGCAGCTCAAAGCGGTCGCCCACGTTGCGCGAAATCGAGTACTCAAACGCGGCGCCGCTGTCCAAAAAGCCAATCTGGTTGAGCTCGAGCAGGGGAGAGCCGGGCTTGGTGTTCAGGCGCTTGGCCTCTTCCTCGGTTGCCGCCACGGCACGAATGGTGCGGTGGAAGCTCGAGATCTTAAGCCCGCATTGCTCGCGGATATAGCTGTAGACCGACGCGTACAGGTCCTTTTTCTTCAGGCCCGGGATCAGCTCGAGCGGCATATAGGTGTACTCGATAACGATGGGCAGGCCATCGACCTCGCGTACGCGCACGATGTGATAGGCAAAGTCGTCTTCGGCCATTCCCAGCTGGGAGGCAACCTCTGCCGGCGGATTGACGATCGAGAAATCGTAGACCACCGAGGCAACCTTCTCACCGCGATGCTCGTAGGTAAAGCCCTGCGCGCGGTCGTTTCTGCCTTGGAAAAACGCTTTGCCGGGAAGCCCCGCGGTGTCCTTGACGTAGGTGCCCGATCCGCGACGGCTCGTGACCAAGCCTTCCTCGGTAATTTGCTCAATTGCTCGTTTGACGGTGATCTTGGAAACGCCATACAGCTCGCAGAACTCAACGACAGTGGGTAGCTTGTCGCCGGGCTTAAGGGCGCCATCCTCGATACTGCGACGAATATCCGCAGCTATTGACTCATATTTGGGAATCATGGAACCCCCTTTCTAACATGAATGCCTGTAAAAGAAAGTATACCTACTATAAAAGCATCTATATGGCTTTAATCAAAGAAGTTCGAGAAAGAAAAACAAAAAAGACGCTTTACATAAAAAAATAGAGCGCTATAGTTATAGATAACAAGCGAGATGCATGAGCATCGCCTGTACCGCTTGGAGACGGATTTGTTTTGGTGGGTCGGATATCCGGATAACCGGTGCGCGCCCGCGCCGGATTACCCGCCAAAGCAAACCCGCCTCCAATCGGAGGCTCAAAGACACGAAAGCGAGGACTTCGATGGCACAGTATCAGCTGCCCAGCGACTTTTTCTTTGGCGCGGCCATGTCCGGTCCGCAGACCGAGGGCCAGTGGAACCAGGGCGGCAAGCTCGAGAACCTGTGGGACACCTGGTCCATGCAGGATCTGGGCTCGTTCTATAACCGCGTGGGTTCCTATGCCGGTAACGACTTTATGGCCAAGTACAAGGACGACCTTCGCATCATGAAGGACCTGGGCCTGGATACCTATCGCACCTCCATCCAGTGGAGCCGCCTGCTCGATGCCGACGGCAACCTCAACGAGGAGGGTGCTGCGTGGTACCACGAGCTGTTCCGCGCTTCCCGCGAGGCAGGCCTGGAGCCGTTCGTCAACCTTTACCACTTCGATATGCCCACCTATCTCTTTGACCGTGGCGGTTGGGAGAGCCGCGAGGTCGTCGAGGCCTACGCGCATTACGCCGACGTCGCCTTCCGCGAGTTCGGTCAAGAGATCAAGTACTGGTTTACCTTTAACGAGCCCATCGTCGAGCCCGAGCAGCGCTACCAGGAGGGCGTGTGGTTCCCGCAGCTCCACGACTTCAACCGTGCTCGCACCGTGCAGTACCACATTTCGCTGGCGCACGCGCTGGCTGTTGCCAACTATCGCAAGGCCTATGACAAGGGCGCCGTTCGCGCCGATGCCAAGATCGGCATGATCAACTGCTTCACCCCGGTCTACACCAAGGAGAACCCCAGCGAGGCAGACCTCGAGGCCGTGCGTATGACCAGCGGCATCAACAATCGCTGGTGGCTCGACCTTATCACCAAGGGCGAGCTTCCCGCCGACGTGCTCGACAGCCTGGCCGAGGACGGCGTCAAGCTTCCGTTCCGCGCCGGTGACCAGGAGATCCTCAAGCAGGGCGTCGTTGACTGGCTTGGCTGCAACTACTACCATCCCACGCGCGTCCAGGCGCCGGCGAGCAAGATCGACCAGTACGGTCTGCCGCACTTTGCCGACGAGTACGTGTGGCCCGATGCCGTCATGAACAAGAGCCGCGGCTGGGAGATTTACCCGAAGGGCCTCTACGACTTTGGCATGGACTGCGCCAAGAACTATCCCGATCTTGAGTGGTTCGTCTCCGAGAACGGCATCGGCATCATGGACGAGTACAAGAATCGTGACGCCGAGGGAACCATTCAGGACGACTATCGCGTCGACTTTGTGCGCCAGCACCTTGAGTGGGTCGCCAAGGCCATTGACGAAGGGGCCAAGTGCCGCGGCTACCACTACTGGGCCGTCATTGACAACTGGTCCTGGGCAAATGCCTTCAAGAACCGTTATGGCTTTGTCGAGGTCGACCTCATGGACGGCTATCAGCGCCGTCTTAAGAAATCGGCAGCTTGGCTCAAGCAGGTCGCCACGACCCACGTGGTGGATTAGCGATCGGGCGCTCAGCCCCAAAACGGGCGCTCAGCCCCTGCGCAAACGCGCAATAACATTGGCACATCTGGTGGCAGAGGGCGACAGACCACCGTGCACATAGGAAAAGGCCGGATTTGAAAGTTAGGAGCAATCATGGCCAGTGACAACGGAAAGAGCTTCCTCGACAAATTTGCCGAGGTCTCTGCGAAGGTGGGAAACCAGGTTCATCTGCGTTCCCTGCGCGATGCCTTCGCGACCATCACGCCGCTCTATATCCTTGCGGGTATCGCGGTTCTTATCAACAACGTCGTGTTCCCTCTGTTCCCGCTCGATGCGGCGGGCCTCGCCAACCTCCAGACCTGGGGCTCGGCAATCACCCTGGGCACCCTTAACGTGTCCGCCATTATCCTGGCCGGTCTGATTGGCTACAGCCTCGCCAAGAACGAGCGTTTCGATAACCCGCTTGCCTGCGTGGTTGTCGCTATCTCTGCCTTCGTCATCATGATGCCGCAGCAGATCACCGCAACCCTTGCCGCCACGAGCCCGCTTCTCACCGACAAGATCACCTCCGCCGAGGTCACCGGTGCCCTTTCGACCGCCAACACCGGTACCAACGGCCTGTTCTCGGCCATCATCATCGCCCTGCTCTCCACGACGCTCTTCATCAAGATCTCGGGCGTCGAGAAGCTCAAGGTCAAGCTGGGCGAGGGCGTACCTCCTGCGGTCTCCAACTCCTTCAACGTCATGATCCCAATGCTGCTCAACCTCTCGATCTTCGCTATCGCCTCGGCCCTGCTCGCCGTCTGCGCCGGCACCGACCTGTGCACCATCATCTCCACCTGCATCTCCAACCCGCTCAAGAGCATCATGAACGCCGGTCCGTGGGCTGTCATCCTCATCTACACCCTCGCCAACCTGCTGTTCTGCGTTGGTATTCACCAGTCCACCATCTCGGGCGCTACCGTCGAGCCGATCCTGACCATGCTCATCGTCGACAACATGGCTACCTTTGCCGCCGGCGGTACCATCCAGCCCGATCACTACATGAACATGCAGATCGTCAACAGCTTCGCCCTCATCGGCGGCTCGGGCTGCACCCTCATGCTGCTGCTCGACACCTTCCTGTTCTCCAAGAACAAGGCCTCCAAGACCGTTGCCAAGATGGCCATTCTGCCTGGCCTGTTCAACATCAACGAGCCGGTCATCTACGGTTACCCCATCGTGTACAACCTGCCGCTCATGATTCCGTTCGTGCTTCTTCCCGACCTGTTCATCGGTGTCACCTATGGCCTGACCTGCGCTGGCATCATCAGCCCCTGCATCGCTCAGGTGCCTTGGACCATGCCGCCCGTCATCAACGCCCTGCTTGCTACGGGCTTTGACTGGCGCGCCGGCGTGTGGCAGGCTCTGGAGCTGGTCATCGGCATGGCTGTCTACCTGCCCTTTATGAGGATCTCCGAGAAGGCCATCGCCAAGCAGGAGGCCCTCGCCGAGCAGAACGCCTAGCGTTTGTCCATTCCACCCTTGCGGGTACCGATGCTTGGTACCGGTACCCGTATCTCCTTTTTTGCCTAAACGTGCAAAACAGGGGAAAGATAACCACAAGGATTTATCCAGTTTGTCGTCTGCGCGCCGCGCAGTTATAAGGAGGAAACCATGAAGAAGATCATGCTTTGCTGCAATGCCGGCATGTCCACGAGTCTGCTGGTCCAGAAGATGCAGTCCGAGGTCGAGAGCCGTGGTCTGGACATCGAGGTCGAAGCCCGTCCTATGAATGAGGCCCACGATCACCTGGACGAGTGCGACATCCTGCTGCTCGGCCCGCAGATCGGCTACACCAAGGGCGACTTTGAGAAGGAGGCCGCCGGCCGTTTCCCGGTCGAGGTCATCAACATGGTCGACTACGGCCGCATGAACGCTGCCGGCATCATCGACCACTGCGTCAGCGTGATGGGCTAGGTGCTCTGCATGGAGGATATGAACGAACTGCAGATGACCTGCTTTGAGATCATCAGCTACGTCGGTACCGCCAAGAGCATGTACATCAATGCCGTGCAAAAGGCCAAGGAGGGCGATTTTGACGCCGCCGAGGAGCTTATCAAGCAGGGCGACGAGGCCTATAACGGTGGCCACGATGTTCACATGGGGCTTCTGAAGAAGGAGGCCAACGGCGAGCGTAACGGCGAGGCCCCGTTGATTTTGCTGCATGCCGAGGACCAGATGGCCGGCACCGAGACCATGCGCGTCATGGCGACGGAGCTCATCGAGGTTCACAAGCAGCTGCAGGCACTTCAGGCCTAGTCGGCGTTATCGCCGCGACGGACCGTGCGGTCCAACAGACAACATAGTCCCTTTGACGGGCGCCGGGAGCCTCCGCCTCCCGGCGCCTTTATTTTTGGGGATGGTCTTGCGCGGCCTGTTGGGCAGCCAATTGCGTTACCCCAGATAAAACCTGCCAAAACAAACCTGTCCCTTTTTGGTAGGTTTTTGCCTTGGGAGCGGTACCATACAGGCAATGTTTAAACGAGAAAGGTGGGCTCCCATGGAACCTAAGCAGTACTACATCGGCATCGACGTCGGCGGCACTTCGGTTAAGGAGGGCCTGTTCGACGAGGACGGCAACCTGCTTGCCAAGGCCAGCGTGCCCACGCCTCCTATCGTTGACGCTGCGGGCTTTGCCGCGGTGACCGAGGCTATCGACCAGGTGGTCGCCAAGGCACAGATTCCGCGTGCCTTTGTGGCGGGCATTGGCCTGGCCGTTCCGTGTCCCATCCCGGCGTCGGGCGATGCCAAGGTCAAGGCCAACATTGCCATTAACCTGCCCGAACTCAAGATCGCCATTCAGGAGCACTGCCCCGATGCGGTCGTTAAGTATGAGAACGATGCCAACGCCGCTGCCATGGGCGAGGCCTGGCTCGGTTCTGCCAAGGGCGTGCAGAACGTGGTGATGGTCACCATTGGTACCGGCGTGGGCGGCGGCGTTATCGTTAACGGCGACGTGGTATCGGGCGTTGTGGGTGCCGGCGGCGAGATTGGCCACATGTGCCTGAACCCGGCTGAGGAGCGCACCTGCGGCTGCGGCGGCCATGGCCACCTGGAGCAGTATTCCAGCGCCACCGGCGTGGTGAGCAACTACCTTGCCGAGTGCAAGAAGGCGGGCGTCGACCCCATCGAGCTCACCGGTCCCTCCGATTCCAAGGACGTGTTCCAGGCCTGCCGCGAGGGCGACAAGCTCGCGCTGGCCGCGGCCGATACCATGGCCGACTACCTTGGCCGCGCCCTGGCGCTTATCGCCAACGTGGTCGACCCCGAGATGTTCCTGATCGGTGGCGGCGCGTCCGCTTCGGCCGATGTCTACCTCGACAAGGTCCGCGAGCACTTCCAGCGCTATGCGCTCTCCGCCTCGCGCGAGACGCCCATTAAGGTCGCTTCGCTCGGAAACGACGCCGGTATCATCGGTGCCGCCTACGTAGCCCTGCGCGCCGCCGGTAAATAGTCGGTGCAAGGGGGACAGGTTACTTTTGCACCAACATGGTGCAAAAGGGACAGCCTTGGCCCCCGTGCCTGCCCCAAAATATGCCGTGGCCCTTCCGTCTGCGAAGGCTCGGCATCGGCGTGCTACCATAGCTACGTCCAAGTACACATATCAAGTGGAGGATATCCATGGCAAACGTTCTTGTCTTTGGTCACCAGAACCCCGATAACGACGCCATCATGAGCGCCGTCGTCCTGTCCCAGCTGCTCAACCAGGTTGAGTATGCTGGCAACACCTACGAGGCTTGCGCTCTGGGTCAGCTTCCGGCCGAGTCCGCCAAGCTGCTCGCCGACGCCGGCATTGCCGAGCCCCGCGTGATCGAGTCCGTCGAGGCCGGCCAGCTCGTCGTTCTCACCGACCACAACGAGTCCGCCCAGTCCGTCGCCGGCCTTAAGGACGCCACGGTCTTTGGCGTTGTCGATCATCACCGCATCGGCGACTTCGAGACCGCCGGCCCGCTGCACTACATCTGCCTGCCCTGGGGTTCCAGCTGCACCATCGTCACCAAGCTCGCCGGCGTGCTCGGCGTTGAGCTTTCCGACGTCCAGGCCAAGCTGCTGCTCTCGGCCATGATGACCGACACGCTCATGCTCAAGAGCCCCACCACCACCGATGTCGACCGCGCCGTCGCCGCCAAGCTCGGCGAGCAGGTGGGCGTCGACCCGGTTAAGTTTGGCATGGAGGTCTTCCTCACCCGTCCGTCCGGCTCCTTCACCGCAGCCGAGATGGTCGGCAACGACATCAAAATGTTCGAGCCCGCCGGCAAGAAGCTACTCATCGGCCAGTACGAGACTGTCGACAAGACCCGCGCACTCGGCATGATCGACGAGATTCGCGAGGCCATGCGCGCCTGCGCCGCCGAGAAGGGCGCTGACGGCATTGTCCTGTGCATCACCGACATCATGGAGGAGGGCTCGCAGGTCCTGCTCGAGGGCGAGACCGAGGCTGCTCAGAAGGGCCTGGGCATTGCCGACGAGCACGACGGCGTCTGGATGCCGGGCGTCCTCTCCCGTAAGAAGCAGGTCGCTGCCCCCATCATGGCCGCCTGCTAGGTTTAGTTGACCAAACGCCACGACCGGATCGCGGACGCCCCGCGCTCCGGTCGTTTTTTGTGCATGCGCCGCGTCGTCTCTTGGACAGGCGTGCCCGTGCCGTTGAGCAAATAATGTTCAACCTGTGGTTCCGCTTTTCGGCCACGCCTGCGTGCTTGTCGTGCAGGGTAGGCTAGATGCAAGCGTAATACGTTAGAGCGCGGCGCCGCCACTTGGGCGGGCCGTGCTTTTTTAAGACGGGAGCTTTCCCGTGAAAGGAGCCGCCCATGGCAGCAACCGAGCAGCTGTTCAACGTCCGTGAGCGCAAGCGCTTTGAACGCCACGACATTTGGGAGCGCATCGCCGAGAACGGCACGATTTCCGCCGCGGTTATGGTCATCGCCGCCATCGCCGCCGTCATTTGCGCCAATACCGATGCCTACGAGGCCATCCATCACTTTTTGGAGACCCCGCTGTATGTGGGTCTGGGCAACCTTACGGTCGGTCTTACCGTTGAACTTTTCGTCAACGACTTCCTCATGGCGATTTTCTTTTTGTTGGTGGGCATTGAGCTTAAGTACGAGATGACGGTCGGCGAGCTCAAGAATCCGCGTCAGGCCATGCTTCCCATGCTGGCGGCCGTGGGCGGCGTCGTCGTTCCCGCCTGCATCTACCTGATCTTTAACCATGCCGGCGCCCGCAACGGTTGGGCCATCCCCATGGCAACCGATATTGCCTTTGCGCTGGGCGTGCTGTCGCTTTTGGGCAACCGCGTGCCCAACGGCGTGCGCGTGTTCTTCTCGACGCTCGCCATCGCCGACGACCTTATCTCCATCGCCGCCATCGCCATCTTCTACGGTCAGAGCCCCAATCCGTTTTGGTTGGGCGCCGCTGCGCTTGTGACCTGCGCGCTCGTGTGGCTCAACAAGTCGCAGCATTACCGCCTTGCCCCGTATTCGGTACTGGGTCTGCTGTTGTGGTTCTGCATGTTCAAGAGCGGCGTACATGCCACGCTCGCCGGCGTCATCTTGGCCTTTACCATCCCGGCCAAGTGCGGCGTCAAGCTCGATAGCCTCACCGATTGGTTGGGCGAGTGCCTGCCGCTGCTTGATGACCGCTACGACGACGAGGCGCACATCCTGGGCCAGCATGACTTTACCGTCTCGACCACCAGGGTCGAGCGCGTCATGCACCGCGTGACCCCGCCGCTCATCCGTATGGAGCGTCTGATCTCCACGCCGGTCAACTTTGTGATTCTGCCGATCTTTGCGTTCGTGAACGCACAGGTTCGCCTGGTGGGTGTGGATATGAGCACGTTGCTCACCGACCCGGTGACGCTCGGCGTGTACTTTGGCATGCTGCTGGGCAAGCCGATCGGTATCTTTGGCATGACGTTCGCCTTGGTCAAGTTCAAGGCCTGCGAGCTGCCGCGCAACGTCAACTGGCACATGATTGCCGGCGTGGGTATTCTGGGCGGTATCGGCTTTACGATGTCGATCCTCATCAGCGGCCTTGCCTTCCCGACGGCCCAGTTTGAGGTCCTGGCCGCCAAGGCCGCCATCCTTGCCGGTTCGGTCACCGCTGCCGTGCTCGGTATGATCTACATGAGTGTGGTCTGCAAACACCCCGCGCCCAAAGACAAGTAAAAGCATATACAAGTTTGAAAACGCCGCCTGTGGACACCATCACAAGCGGCGTTTTAGCCAATGTGGACGTTCTTAAATGACTAGGTTTATTCCACGGTGCCGTAGACGGCGCCCCAGCCGTGGGCGGCCAAGGCGGAGTTGAGCTGGTCGCAAAGTGACTGGCGGTCGTAGTAACCGGGCGGCAAAAGGTTCACGATTTCCATGAGATCGGGCGCCAGGTCCAAGATCTCGGCCTGTACGATGAGATCCAGGCGGTCGATGGCGCGGCGGTCGTAAAACAGCCCGTCGACCAGGCGCTGCAGGTCGCCGAATTCCTCGGCCTGGAACGATCCGTACTCCATAGTGCCTCCTTGGGCGCTTCACGCCGGCATGCGCGGCGATTCGTAATTCATTGCGATGGACTTAATCTATCACGGCTTCATAACGTTGCGACGGTGGCGGTCTATACTTAGAAGAATTGCAACGTACCGCTTCGTGAAAGGTCGCACCCATGCAGACGATCTACCAGAAGATGGAAACCACCGAACTCGATGCCGCCATCGAGGCGCTCAAGGCCGAGGTCGCCGAGGTCAAGGCCAAGGGCCTGGCGCTCGACATGGCCCGCGGCAAGCCGTCGCCCTCCCAGGTGGACATCTCTCGACCCATGCTCGATATCCTCAATGCCGATGCCGATCTGCACGACGGCAATGTCGACTGCTCCAACTACGGCTGCTTTGAGGGCATTCCCTCGGCACGCAAGCTGGCGGGGGAGTTCCTGGGTTGCCCCGCCGAGCAGACGCTCGTGCTGGGTTCGTCGAGCTTGCTGATCGAGCACGATATCGCCGGTATGTTCTGGCGTTGCGGCTCGTGTGGTAGCGATCCTTGGGAGGCTTACGAGGCAGCGCACGACGGCAAGAAGGTCAAGTTCCTGTGCCCGGTTCCCGGCTACGATCGCCACTTTGGCATTACCGCCGACTTGGGTATCGAGAACGTTCCCGTCGCGATGACCGACAACGGCCCCGACATGGACGAGGTCGAGCGCCTGGTTGCCGCCGACGACTCCATCAAGGGCATCTGGTGCGTGCCCAAGTATTCCAACCCCACGGGCATCACCTTTAGCGAGGACACCGTGCGTCGCCTGGTCGAGATGCCCACGGCCGCGCCCGATTTCCGCATCTTCTGGGACAACGCCTACTGCGTGCACGACCTGTACGACGAGACCGACGAGCTCGCCAATATCTTCGACCTCGCTCGCGCGGCGGGCACCGAGGATCGCGTGGTGGCCTTCGCCTCGACGTCCAAGATCACCTTCCCGGGCGCCGGTATCGGCTTTATCGGTGCGAGCCCCGCGGTCATCGCCGAGTTCTCCAAGCGCCTGAAGGCAGGCCTTATCAGCGCCGACAAGCTCAACCAGCTGCGCCACGTGCGTTTCCTTCCCACCATCGAGGCGGTCAGGGAGCACATGAAAAAGCACGCCGAGTTCTTGCGCCCGCGCTTTGAGGCCGTTGAGCGCAAGCTCACCGAGGGCCTGGGCGATACGGGTTGCGCCACTTGGACGCATCCCCGCGGCGGCTACTTTGTGAGCTTTGATGGTCCCGAGGGCTCGGCCCAAAAGGTCGCTGCGCTTTGTGCTGACCTGGGCGTCAAGCTCACGCCGGCCGGTGCTACCTGGCCCTATGGCAAGGACCCGCGCGATACCAACATCCGCATCGCGCCGAGCTATCCCACGGTCGAGGACCTGGAGGCCGCGCTCGATGTGCTGGTGCTGGCCGTTAAGCTTGTCGCTGCCGAGCTCGCGCGTGCCGAGCGCGCCTAACGCGCGGCTTCCCGTACTATCCGCACCTTCGATACGTAAAGGAGCATATACATGGATTTGGGTATTTCCACCAACCCCACGCCAGAGCTCTACACCATTAAGGTAACCGGCGAGATCGACATCTCTAACGCCGATAGCCTGCGCAATGCCATCGACCTGGCGCTCGAGCAGCCCACTGAGGCCGTTGAGCTCGATTTTGCCCAGGTGAGCTACATCGATTCAACGGGCATTGGCGTGCTCGTGGGCGCCGCGCACCACGCGGTCGACCACGGCAAGCGTTTTAGCTGCACCAATGTGCAGCCCCCGGTAATGCGCGTGGTTCAGCTGTTGGGTGTCGACCAGGAGATTTCGATCACCGCTGCATAATCTTTGCCCCCAAAAGGGCGTGCCGTTTGGCATATGTTTGTGATGCGCTCGGACGTTTTGGCGTCCGGGCGCTATACTTGACCGAATGAATAGACGAGTTCCGGCCGAATGGCGCGGTGCGGGCTCGACTCACATCGAGCCTTGGAGGTATGTGTGTTTGGTATTGGAGAGGGTGAGCTCGCGATCATCGTGGTCTTCGGCTTTTTGCTGTTTGGCCCGGATAAGCTCCCGCAGATGGGCCGCACGATCGGCCGTGCCATCCGTCAGTTCCGCGAGACGCAGGAAAAGATGACGGCCGTTGTTCAGTCTGAGATTATCGATCCGGTAAGCGAGGCCGCTTCGGCACCGGTCAAGCCCAAGAAGACTGCCGTCGATGACGATTCCGATGCGGACAAGGATGCCGCCGAGACGGCAGCGCCCGCCAAGAAGGAGACCTTTGCCGAGCGCCGTGCCCGCCTTGCTGCCGAGAAGGCCGCGAGCGAGGCTGCCGCCGAGGGCGAGGGTGCTGCTGAGGAGGCCGAGGGTGCCGAGC
>CAJMHW010000042.1 GCA_905213325.1 Collinsella aerofaciens | reverse complement strand
CTGGGACAGGCGATTGCCAATTATACGAATTTTGAGCGCAGGGGCTTTGTTATCATTGCCTCCAACATGGCGAGCACCCGCGCCCCGCAGCGCCCGCTCGCCCAGCTCGTCGACGTCGTGAGCGGCGAGAGCCACAGCATCACTTCCGCGCAGGTGACCATCGGTCGCGAGCGTTCGGTTTCGGACATCGCCCTGCGCGACCCCAACGTGTCGCGTCGTCACGCCCAACTCACCTTTACCGGTTCGGACTGGTCGATCGAGGACCTCAATTCCACCAACGGCACGCTCGTCAACAACCGCCGCATCACGCGCTGCCCGCTGCGCAACGGCGACCTGCTGACGTTTGGCCTGAGCACCTTTGAATTTAGGGGATAGTCGCTTATGAACATCGATATCGTCCTTTTTGCAGGCCGCATCGTCCTGGTCGCCCTGCTCTACATCTTCCTGTTCGCCGTCATGAAAACCGGCGTGGGACTCGTACGCGGCCAGCGCCGCGACTCCGCTATCTGGACGATCGATGTGGACAAGGGTCCGCGCGGCATCCGTGGCATCCATGTAGACATGCTCGGCCCCGTCATCGTGGGCCGCTCGCCGTCCTCGGACATCTGCATCAACGAACCGTTTGTCTCGGCCTCGCACGCACGCTTTTCGCTGCAGGGCCCGGCACTCATCATCGAAGACCTCAACTCGCTGAACGGCACGCTCGTTAACGGGCGTCAGCTGGTGGAGCCCGCAACGCTGCGCGAGGGTGATGAGGTCCAGATTGGCGACGTGGTCATGAAGGTGAACCGTCGATGATCGACGAGGAGAACAAGTCCGCAACCATGCCCGAGACGCCGACTGCCCCCGCAGCTGCGCCGGCTCATGCCGCTCCGGCGCGCCCTGCGACCGTGGAGCCCGAGGACACCGTGTTCTCCCTGCCTCTTTCGCATGTAACGCATGATATTTCGGATCTCGCCGATAACGAGGACGAAGAGGATGCCGTAGCGGCGCCCATCGGTGCACATGCTGCGGAACAGCCCACAGCGCCCGAAGCAACCCCGGCGCCGGCTCACTTTGCAGAGCCCGTCGCCGCGGCAATCAACGAGAGCGCTGCGGTGTTTGCAGCACCCGAGCCCGCCGCGCCGGCGTTTCCCATAGCCCCGGCATCCGAGGTTACGCCCGCGTCTACGCCGGCGCCCGATCCTATAGACGTCAGCCCGCAAGATGACGAGTCGACCGCCCGCGTTTCCGAGGAGCCCGACTCCCCGGACACCGGTGATTCTGAATCAAACGCCGAGACCGACACCGTCTCTCCCGGCGACACCGCCGAGATCGATGTCGCGGCCGTGGAGGCAAAGCTCAAAGATCCCGGCTCGACCATGAGCTTTGAGCCGCTGACCGACGAGCGCATCGAGACCGACTCGACCTACGACGCCGGCACCACCACGCAGCTTATGTGGGGCGCCCGCTCCGACGTCGGATGCGTACGCCCGCACAATGAGGACTCCTATCTGGTGCAGTCGCCGCTCTTTTGCGTGTGCGACGGCATGGGAGGACACGCCGCCGGCGAGGTGGCATCCTCCATCGCCGTCGAGACCATCGCCAAGACGGCGCCGCAGTCCGCCGACGCCGCGCGCCTGGCCGCAGCCGTTGAGGCCGCCAACGCCGCCGTGATCGAGGCCGCCCTCAACGGCCTGGGCAAACCCGGCATGGGGTGCACGGCCACCTGTGCCTACATCGAAAACGACACGCTCGCCATCGCCCACGTGGGCGACTCGCGCGCCTACCTGCTCCACGAGGGTACGCTCATCCGCGTGACCCGCGACCACTCCTACGTGGAGGAGCTCGTGGATGCCGGCGAGATTACGGCCGACGAGGCCCGCGTCCACCCCAACCGCTCGGTCATCACCCGCGCGCTGGGCTCGGATCCCGCCATGTATGCCGACCACTTTACCCTGCACATCGAGGAAGGCGACCGCCTGATTCTGTGCTCCGACGGTCTTTCGAGCATGATTCCCGATAGCGATATCGAGAACATCGCCACGCAGTCTTCGAGCGCACAGATCTGTGTCGACAACTTGGTGGACGCGGCGCTCGCCGCCGGCGGCCACGACAACGTGACCGTGGTGGTCGTCGATCTGGTCGACGACGGCGTCATGCGCGAGGCAAAACGCGTCCGACGCCGCAATGTCACCATCGCCTCCATCTTGGCCCTTGTCTTTGTGCTGGTAGCAGGCATCTGGGCATACACGGGCGTCACCGGCTCCTATTACTTGGGAACCTACCACGGCAATGTCGCCGTCTGGCGCGGCCTACCCGGCAAGACGCTCGGGGTCGAGCTCCACTGGCTCGAGAGCGAAACCAGCATCAAGCTGTCCGACCTGCCCGAAGACACGCAAAACCGCCTGAAGGCAGGCATTCCACAAACGAGCGTCGACGATGCGCAGGACACCATTTCCAAGTACCGCCATCAGATTGACGAGGAGCAGACCCGTCAGGTGATTGACGCGCAAACGATTCGCGACAACACCGATCAGGAATCCACATCCGAGTCAGATTCCGAGAAAACCGCCGAACAGTCAGCCGAGGCCGAAGCCTCCGATAAGAATTAGAAAGGGAGTGCCGCTTATGAGTCGCCGCAACACCGAACTGCTCTTGCTCATCGCCTCGGCGTTCCCCGTCATCCTGCTCTATGCGATGTACGTGCTCACCGCGGGTGCCACGGTTTCCTTTGAGACGCTCGCCGTGCCGATCGGCCTGTTCGCCGCCTTCGCCGCGGCGCATATCGCCGTGCGCATCCTGGCGCCCGGCGCCGACCCCGCCATCCTGCCCATCGTCTTTGTGCTCTCGGGCATCGGCATCACATTCGTGACGCGCCTGGCCCCCGACCTCGCCATCTCGCAGCTCATCATCTTGTTTGTCTCGGTGGCGCTCATGGTGGGAACGCTCGCACTGGTTAAGAACCTCGACGTGGTCATGCGCTACAAGTACACCTTTGGCATTATCGGCATCATCCTGCTGATGCTGCCGATCTTTATCGGCACCACGATCTCGGGCTCCAAGCTGTGGATTCGCATCGCGGGCTTCACCATCCAGCCTGGCGAGTTCGCCAAGGTCTTCATCGTCTTGTTCCTGGCAGGCTATCTGGCCGAGAACCGCGAGCTGCTCTCCATCTCCAACCGCAAGATCCTGGGCCTCAAGATTCCGCGCTTCCGCCTGCTGCTGCCGCTGTTTGCCGTGTGGGGCGTGTGCCTGCTCATCGTCGTCTTCGAACGCGACCTGGGCTCGGCCGTCCTGTTCTACACCATCTTTTTGCTGATGCTCTATGTTGCCACGGGACGTTTTTCGTACGTCATCATCGGCCTTGCGCTGCTGGCCGTTGGAGCCGTGGGCGCCTACAAGTTCCTGTCGCACGTGCAGGTGCGCTTTCAGGTCTGGGTCGATCCGTTTAAGGACGCCCAGGGCCAGGGCTACCAGATCGTACAGTCACTTTACTCGCTGGCTGACGGTGGCCTGGTTGGCGTCGGCATCGGCAACGGCATGGCAAACAACATCCCCGTCGTCGAGTCCGACTTTATCTTCTCGGCCATCGGCGAGGAAATGGGCCTTTTGGGCGGCGGCGCCGTGCTCATCCTGTTTATGCTTTTTGCCGTGCGTGGCCTCACCACGGCCGCCCGCGCCAAGTCCGACCTTGCCGCCTTTAGCGCGACCGGCCTTACGGCGGCCATCAGCTTCCAGGCATTCTTAATCGTTGGCGGCGTAACCCGCCTGATCCCGCTGACTGGCGTCACCCTGCCCTTTATGAGCCAGGGCGGCTCCTCGCTGCTGGCGAGCTTTATCATCGTCGCGCTACTGCTGCGCGCCGGCGACGAGGCAACCGGACGCGAAGCCGAGCTCACCGGCACCGGCACCATGGCCGCCATCACCGATGACCAGGTCGCATCCGCCGTCGCCCCGACCGGTACGCGTTTTGCCAGCGCACCTTCCTACAGCCACGGCAACCACTCCGCGGGCTCTCGCATGCGTCGTCGCCTGCTCGACACGCCAGAGTCCGGCGTGCTCGGCCGCGTGGCACTTGCCAACCGTCTGACTCGTGCCGTGTTTGCTTTCACGGCGCTGTTCGCCATCCTTATCGGCAACCTCACCTATGTCCAGGTCATCAAGGCGAAGGACTATCAGGACATGCCGACCAACAACCACACCATCGCCCGCTCCAAGTACATCCAGCGTGGCTCCATCATCACGTCCGACGGCGTGACGCTAGCCGAGTCGTTGCAGCAGGAGGACGGCACCTACGCCCGTTCCTACCCCAACGGCAACATGGCCGCGCACGTGGTGGGCTACGTGAGCCAGCAATACGGCACCGCCGGCATCGAGAGCGTCATGAACGATACGCTCACCGGCTCCAAGGATTACTCCAGCTGGAACAACGCCATCGCGTCGCTCGCGGGGCAGACCCAGCCGGGCAATACCGCCAAGCTCACCATCGACTCGCGCATCCAGACGGCTGCCGAGCAGGCGCTCAAGGGCTTTAAGGGCGCTGTGGTGGTCATGGATCCGCGCACCGGTGCGGTCCTTGCGTGCGCGAGCTCGCCCACCTACGACAACACCAACATCGATGCGCTGCTCCAGTCGGGCGGCGGCGAGGACGGCTCCATGTACGACCGCGCCATGGACGCGCTCTACACCCCGGGCTCGACCTTTAAGGTCGTCACACTCTCCGCGGCGCTCGAGACCGGCACCGCCAGCCTTACCAGCACGTACCAGGCGCCCGGCTCCATGGATATTGGCAACGCGCCGGTCACCAACGATGCCAACGAGAGCTACGGCACCATCAGCCTGCAGCAGGCCTTCGCCGTGTCGTCCAACGTCGTCTTTGGCCAGGTGGCAAACGAGGTCGGCGCCAGCTCGCTCGTCCAGTTTGCCAACGCCTTTGGCTACGGTCAAAAGCTCGGCCAGGATCTGACCACCGCGGCTTCCATCATGGCCGACCCGTCGCTTATGACCGAATGGGAGACCGCTTGGGCAGGCGCCGGACAGCCCGTCGGCATGGACCACACGCCTGGCCCGCAGACCACCGTTATGCAGAATTGCGTGATCGCTGCGGCTATCGCCAACAGCGGCGTGGTCATGGACCCGTTCTTTGTGTCCCAGATACTCGCCCCGGACGGAACCGTGGTTAAGACCACGCAGTCCCGCTCGCTGGGCCAGGCTGTCAGCTCTGCCACGGCCGACCAGGTCAAGCAGGCCATGCTCGCCGTCGTCCAGTCCGGTACCGGCACCGATGCCCAGATTCCGGGCGTCAAGGTTGCCGGCAAGACCGGTTCGGCCGAGACCGGCGGCACCAACGTCAACTCTATGTTTGTTGGCTTTGCACCTTACGATTCACCCACGGTTGCCATCTCGGTGGCCCTGGAGGATTACGACAAACACGACGTCGAGGCGGCCAAGATCGCCGGCATCGTCCTGACCGCGGCGCTCGCCGCACAGGGAGCGTGATGCCCGTGATCAAAGCGGATACTTGGGACGCGCCGCGGCCGATGAGCTAGCGACAACGCGCCACACGGCCCCAGCGGCCATACATTTGGTACTACACACATCGTTGAGCGAATAGTTATGTTAGGAGCAGGAATGGAACAGAGGGTCCTCGGGGGAAGATACCTCCTCAAGGATAAGGTGGGAACGGGCGGTATGGCGACCGTCTTCCGTGCACAGGATCAGGTCCTCGACCGCACGGTTGCCGTCAAGATCATGCTGCCGCAGTATGCCGGCGACGCCACCTTCGCCGCCCGCTTTAAGCAGGAGGCCCAGGCAGCGGCCGGCCTGTCCTCCCCCTATATCGTGGGCGTCTACGACTGGGGCAAGGATGGCGACACCTATTACATCGTCATGGAGTACCTGCGCGGTACCGACCTTAAGAGCGGCATCAAGAGCCACGGCGCCCTCGATCCCAAGAAGGTCGCGCAGATCGGCTCGCAGATCAGCTCCGCGCTTTCGGTCGCACACAAGCACGAGATTATCCACCGCGACATTAAGCCGCAAAACATCATGGTGCTGCCCGACGGCAATATCAAGGTCATGGATTTTGGCATCGCACGCGCCAAGAACAGCCACCTCACGCAGGATAACAACGTGCTGGGCACCGCCCACTATGTAAGCCCCGAACAGACCCGCGGCCAGGACCTCGGCCCCACCTCGGATATCTACTCGCTGGGTGTCGTCATGTACGAGTGCGCCACCGGCCGCGTACCCTTTGACGGCGACGACGCCATCTCGGTCGCACTCAAGCAGGTCAACGAGTTGCCTATTCCGCCGAGCCAGATCAACTCCGGTGTCGACGCCGACCTTGAGCGCATCATCCTCAAGTGCATGGAGAAGGACCCGGCAAACCGCTTCCAGACCGCCGACGAGCTGCGTCAGGTGCTCAACAGCTACCTGTCGGGCCGTGCCGTCAACGTCTCGGAGCCCACGCGCATCATCGGCGCCCCCGGTGAGCTGGGCGCTACCAAGACCCGTGAGCTGTCTGACTCCACGCGCGCTATGGTTCGCCCCGTATCGGGCGTAAGCGGACAGACCAACCCCCGCAGCGCCGTCTCGGGTTCCACCGGTTCCTACGAGGTCGATCAGCCCAAGTCCAACAAGAACAAGATTATCGCCGCCGTAGTCGCCGCAATCGCCGTGGTTGGCGTTGTGGTGGCCTTCGCCACCGGGCTCTTTGGGGGCGAGCAGGTTACGGTGCCCGATGTGCTTAACAAGGACCAGCAGACCGCTATCGAGCTGATCAAGGAGGCCGGCCTTGAGGTCGGAACTGTCGACCAGAGCTATAACGACGATGTCGACGAGGGCAAGGTTGCCGAGCAGACCCCCAACGGCAACACTAAGAAGCCCAAGGGCTCCAAGGTGAACCTGGTGATCTCCAAGGGCCCCAAGCCCTCCGAGAAAGTTGAGGTTCCGCAGCTCGTCGGCCTGACCAAGGACCAGGCCGAGGCCGCGCTGGCAAGCGTGGGCCTGAAGGGCAACGCAACCGAGGAGGCCAACGAGGCCGACGAAGGCCAGGTCTTTGAGCAGGGCACTGATGCCGGCAAGGAAGTCGAGAAGGGCACGACCATCTCGTATAAGGTCTCCAGCGGTCCTGACACCACCTCCGTCCCCGATCTGACCGACATGACCGAGGCCCAGGCACGCAACGCTCTCGACATGGCTGGCTTTGGCGTCGACGTGAGCTACCAGGAAAACGACTCGGTTACCGAGGGCACCGTAATTAGCTGGAACCCTAGCGGCAAGCAGAAGCCCGGTGCCACGATCACCGTCGTCATCGCCAAGAAGTCCGGCAAGGCCAGCGTCCCGGGTAACCTGTACGGCAAGAGCATCTCCGCCGCCGTCACCGCGCTCAACAACGCCGGTTTCTACAACATCGCATTCTGCGATCAGAACGGCAACCCCGTGAGCGGCAACGAAAACGCCACCGTTACGGGCGTCTCCCCCACCGGCAAGCAGTCCACCGACAGCACGATTACGCTGACGGTCGCACTTTCTGGCTCGGGTTCGGGCTCCGGCTCGGGCACGGGTGACGATTCCGGTACGACCAACTAGTCGCCACCCCACCGCTCATTACGGCTCTCGCCGTAAACATATTCGCTCACAGGCGCCCGCTTGCTCCCCCAGCAAGCGGGCGCCTCGTTTTTGACATGGCATGAACCAGAAGAGCCCGGCACCGTAGCGGTACCGGGCTCGACAAATCTCTGGTGCTCCGGGCGGATTCGACCCCCCGCGGGGAAATTGCTGACGCGGGTGTCGACGGCTCGAATCCTGCCGGCGGTCCCCACAAACCAGAAACGGCGCCGCTCTCGCGACGCCGTCATAATCTTCTGGTGCCCCCGGGCGGATTCGAACCGTCGACACCCGCTTTAGGAGGTCATGAGCTATTACCCTACCTGCGGTTTTTCATTTTCATCAATATCTCTATTTCCGCAGGTAATTTAGCTATTCTGCCGTTTTTGCTCTTCTTGATTAGTTTTCTATTTCACCCTTTTTACACCCCTTCACCCCTTCATTTTGACTTGCAGGGGTGAAATTTTTGGGTTAGCCTCGGGGGCGAGGCCCTCAAAGCCCCGCCCCCGAGGCTAACCCAACGCACCACCCCTGGAGACCCATGGAAACCAGAATCAAACCCACAGCCAAAGGCACTTCCGAACCGATCAAGGGAAAACCCGGTTCCTTCCGCATCTACTTCTCTCTCGGTCGCGACCCCGAATCCGGCAAGAACGGGAAACGAGTCAGATACCTAAAGACACCCAAGAGAACCATCCATTGCAAGAGCAAAAACCCGAAGAACTGGCCCGGTGAGGTGGCGAATGCGCTCGATGCCTACCGGAAGGAGCTGGAGACCTATGAACCGGCTGGCGACATGCCGACCACTGTTTCCGGATACGCCGAGGATTTCCATCGGCTCCGAGAAAGCTCCTTCGGCTCCCCTCTTTCTTTCCAAAGAGAGGAATATGACGTGCGCCATATACGCGAGCTGTTCGGCGACATGCCCCTCGGTGCGCTGAGGCCCGACGAGATCAAACGGGCGTATGCCGAAGCAATCTCAACCGGAAGATTCACAGAGGCCGAGATTCGTCGTATCCACGTCAAGCTCAAACAGGTCATGCAGGACGCGCTGGAGAATGAGCTAATCGAGCGCAACCCATGCATCAGCGTCAAACTCCCAAAGCCAGACCTTAGAGTGCGCAACTTCCTCCCACCCGACGAACTGCCCCGATTCACCAAATGCCTGCTATCCGAACCCATGGGGCCGATGACCGTCTGCACCATGCTCATATTCCACCTAGGGCTCAGAAAAGGCGAGGCCCTGGGGCTCTGTTGGGAAGACTACGACCCCGAGGCGATGGAAATCAGAATCGTCCACCAGTACACCAATGACAAAACGCTCAGGGCACCCAAATCGGAAATGAGCAGGCGAATCCTGTCTATAGACTCTTCGCTAGCCGCGTATCTAAACGACTGGAAGATGCGGCAGCGCAACCTATTCGAGCAGCGCGGGCTAAGACAGAGAAACTCTGACCCCATCGTTCACGCCCTCAGCCCGCATAAGGACGAAAACGGCAACCTTCACGTCAGTATCACCCGACCCGATGGACACAACTATTCACGCTGGTTCAGGGACTTCTGCGTCGACAACGGCTATGGCGAGTACGCCAACGTGACAAGCCAGTTCGAGCGCAACGGCAAGCTGCATACACGCGGCACCGGATACTCGGGTCTCGTCCCCCACGGACTGAGACACACGGCAGCGACGGCGCTCGTCGCAAACAACGTCGATTTGAAGACCGTTCAGGCGCGGATGGGACACGCATCAGCGAGTACGACGGCCAATTTCTACACCCACGCAATCAGAGCCAACGACCGCAACGCTGCCGAAGTCTTCGAAAAATTATCTGAAGGTAATGAAAATTAATACTCTCATAATTGTGTCACCAGATGTATACTGCAGATAAGGCGAGACAGAGAGGAGGTTATCAATGGCACTTACCACTGCGAGCAGCAAGCTGCGTTCGACGATCCTATTCAACTCAAAGGATGAGCAGGTACTCTTCAAGCGCTCCAGCGCTGACCTCGCCGCGGCAAGGGGTCTCACCCCGTCTGCGCTCCTGGCGAGGCTTCCCATGGAGCAGCTGACGAGCTCGGATCTAGGCAGGTGGGCCGCGCAGCTCATCTATGCTGAGGATGGGAGCTGTCTCGACGCCTTCGAGGGCATGTTCGAGGACTGGAGCGCAATCCAGCCAGAAAATGATTGCCGCGACGTCATCAAAGGCTTTTTTGACTACTGTCATGAAGCAAGGATCTGCATCGACACCACGAGCGAGCGCCTTCATCATCTCCGCACTAACTGGGACAGCATTTGCCTCATTATGGAAGAGGCTGCAAAGATGCCCGAGTGCAACCTCGACGCACGTATCCAGGCTAAGACCGGCCGTGAACTCGAAACTACCCTGCAAGACCCTACAGCGTTGCTCGCCGTTACACCTTTGGTCTCATACATTCTCAACGCATGGGAGCACATCAAGGGCTATTCCTGCACTTACCGTGCTCTGCTCGATTTCGCCAACATCGGCAGATCATCCCGCAAGGGATACAGCGAGCCCGCAGAAGCTCGAATCAGCCTTCTGCACCTTATCGACGAATACGAGAAGAAAGGGGCTAATTAGTCGATAAGACCATTTTACAAACAAGCACCCGACTCCTCTCACTGTCGCCAAACATCGAAGAGGAGCCGAGCGCCCTACTAAAGGAGTTTATCATGCATCTTGCAGATGACCCCAAGACCGACGCCATCTCCGCAGGCATCAACCTGCGCCATGTCGGCACCAAGCGCATCATGAGCCGCCTGGACGTTCAGATCCTCACCGGCATCGGACAATCCAGCGCCATCAAGCTCATGAAGTCCACCCACCACTGCTTTAGCATCGCCAACCAGTACTTCGTCATGGAAGAGGACCTGTTCGACTACTTCCACAAGCTGGCAGAGGGGGCGAGCGAGTAATGCAGCGCCCGAACGCCAATCCCCTCGTCTTCGAGCTGGATGTGCTCGACGAGCACGTCCACGCCCTTCAGGAAGACAAGCCCATCGCCTCCTTCGGGCTCGACGCACTCAACAGCATCCTCGGCGGTGTCTACCCCGGGCTCAACTACGCAATCGGGACCGCCCCGGGCAAGGGCAAGACAACACTGGCACTCCAGGAGGCCGACAAGCTCGCGGCAGACGGGCACCCGGTAATCTACGTTTCCGCCGAGCTTCCCGCGCACAAGCTGATCGAGAAGAGCCTGGCGCGTCTCAGCGACGGCAAAGTCGCGTTGTCCGAGGTCTCCAGCTGCGCGACCCAGAATCACCCTAAGCACGCGACTTTCGAGGCTGCACTCGACAAATATCGCACCCAGATCGCCCCCAATCTCTGCATCACCGGCCCGCTCAACACCGTGGAGCTCTCCAACCTCGTCGGGCTGGTAACACGCGAGCGCGGCGAGGTCCCCATCGTCTTCATTGACTACCTCCAGCTCCTCGCCTGCGGCGTCACGGCGGACCAGCAGTTCATCGACGAGCGATTGGCTATCACAGCATGCGTGAAGGGCCTCCGCGAAATCTCGAACCTCTACGGCTCTCCCGTCATCGCACTGAGCTCGACCACTCGCAAGTCCTACGATTCCGGGAAGTCGGCCAGGCCCAACCTCGCCATGTTCGGTGGTTCCTCCGCTGTCGAGTACGGCTTTGACTCGGTGCTCTACCTCGCCGATGACAATGACAAGCCCGAGTGGCCCTACGAGTCTCCCGCAACCGGCACGCCCCTCAAGCTCGTCGCCCTCAAGAACCGCTACGGCACGCTGGGCGAGTCCCGACTCGACTTCGACGGTGCGCGCGCCACCTTCCACGACAGGGGCTAGCCCATGCGTGGCAAAGCCAAGACCGCGCATATAAACGTCCGCATGACCGAGGAGGAGCGTGCCGCCATCACGGTGCGCTCCTCCTCTTTTGGTATGGCCCCATCGACGTTCATGCGCGAAGCCGCCCTCCACATCGGTGAGAAGCCCGTCAGGATCGCCGACGAGGCGACGCTGCGGCAGATCCTCCACCAGATGAAGAAGCAGGGCGGAAACCTCAACCAGGCCGTCCTCGCCGCAAACGCCTATGGCGTGGATACGCAGACGGCCCAACAGCTCGCGGAGGCCGTCCGTCTGGTATCGAGCACGGCCTCGCAGCTATCGAACCTCATCTCTAAGAATCGAGAATGATCATGAAAACCAAGATGCCCACAGCGCTCATATCATCTCTTCTCCTGGCGATCCTCGTATGCCCCGTCCTCGCCGTCCCCGTCGACGATTTCATCGCCGGGACACCGTTAGGCGCGGCTGCGATTCCGTCGTCGTTCGGCGTGGATACCGTCCTCGGCTGGTGGCTCACGGGTGCGTTCACCGCTTGCCCGCTCGGAACCCTGCTGACCTTCCTCCTCGCCTTTTGCATCTGCGCTCTCATCGCCTACTCGACCGCCCTCAACGCGAGGGCCGAGGACGGCGGCGTGCTCGGCGACGCCCACGTCAAGACGGGTCGTGAGGTCGTGAAGGGGTCCATGACCTGGGACGGCTCGACGAATCCCTCGTCACGTGGGTTCGTCTATGGATTCACCAAGTATCACGGTAAACCCTGCTATCTCTACGAGCCCAAGAAGATGGCCTTCGTGTCAGGGACCACCGGGTCAGGTAAGAGTCGCTTCCTCTACCTCCCCTCAATCGACCTGCTCAGCTACGGCGACGCCTCCAACGGCTCCGAGCCCGCGACCCTAATCGTCTCCGACGTGAAAAACGAGCTCATAGAGCTCACGGGCGATGAGCTTGCCCGTCGTGGCTACCGCGTCCTCCTGCTCGATACGCAGCACCCCTATCGCGGCCAGAGGTTCAACCCGCTCAAGCAGGTTCTCGACCTCCATGCCGAGGGGCGCGACCAGGAGGCCGAGCAGGCGGCGGACGCCATCGCGGAGCTCATGGTGCAGGATGACGAGAGGGGCAAGGGTTCGCACTGGACGGCATCGGCCAGGGGCCTGCTCTCGGCCCTGGTCCTGCTGGTCTCCATGTCTGACGGGTGTCCCGAGGGATCGAGGCACCTCGCGACCGTCTGCGAGGTCTTGGACCGTGGCACCGAGGCCGAGGGCGACGACCCGGCCGAGCCTCTGAAGGCCGTCTTCCGCTCCCTGCCGAGCGGTCACCCCGCCAAGGGCAGGGCGTCGCAGTTCGTCTCCTCGGGCGGCAACGAGCTCAGGAGCATCCTCTCGACGCTCAAGGTGGCACTCCGCCCGTTCTCGTCCGCGCCGGTCGCATGGATGACCTCTGGCTCCGACATCGACCCGCGAACGGTGCTCACGGAGAAGAGTGCCGTCTTCCTCCACGTGCTCGACGAGGGCTCCCCCTACAACTGCATAGCGGCGATATTCCTCTCGCAGCTCTGGGCTTCGGTCCAGGCGGTCGCGGACGTGAACGGCGGAAAACTCCCCCGCCCCGTGCAGATACTCGGCGACGAGTGGGGCAACCTCCCCCGCGTCGAGTGCCTGCCCGCCCTCCTCAGTCTGGCGCGCGGCTACGGCATGTTCTGGGTCGGCGCGACACAAGACGTATCCCAACTCAATAAGTATGGCGAGAGAGACGGCCGCAGGAAGATCCTCGGCTCTTCGGTGGTTTCTGTGGGAGAGATTCCGGCATAGGCCCAGCTCAGCGGGC
>CAJMHW010000041.1 GCA_905213325.1 Collinsella aerofaciens | reverse complement strand
CATGCGAACCTCCAGTCCGGACCGCTTCACGGTCCAACTTTCTGTCCGCACCCCCCTTTGGGCTCGTATGGGCACCAAAAGTGGGAGATTATCCACGCTCGTTATGTTGGATGTCGTAACTCCTACAGTTCAGTCACGACGACGCTGTTGTAGATCTCGTCCCAGCGGTCCATGACCAGGTGGCCGGTCTTGGGATCCATGGCGTTGAGCTTGCCGCAGGTATTGGCGGTCTTGAGCACGGTGACATCGTCGGCGCCGGCAGCGATGGCATGCGCAAAGCCGGCGATCGTCGAGTCGCCGGAACCCGTCGCGTTGACAGCGGCAATCGCGGGCGTCTTGGCGCGGAACGCACGGCCCTCATGGAAGCCCACCGAACCGGCAGCGCCCATCGAGACAACAACCCAGGGGATGCCGGCAAAGCGGCCGTCGGCTGCAAGCGCCTCACGCAGGGCATCAACATCGTCGATCGTAAAGGACGTACCCAGCAGGCCGTTAATCTCGGTCAGGTTGGGCTTTACGAGCTCGGGCTTAGCGTCGGACTCCAGCGCGGCCTCCAGCGATGCACCCGAGGTGTCCAGCAGCACCTTGGCGCCCGCCTCTTCGGCGATCTTGACGAGCTCGGCATAGTAGCCGGCATCGACGCCACGCGGCAGCGAGCCCGAAAGCGTCACGACGTCAGCCTTTGCAGCGAGCTCGGTGAACTTGGCCGTAAAGGCCTCCAGCTCTGCCGGGGCGATCTGCGGGCCGCTCTCCAGCAGCTCGGTCTGATTACCCTCGTGCAGAATATTCAGGCAAATGCGCGTCTCACCGGCGATGGGCACAAAGTCGTTCTTGACGCCATCGGCATCCATAAGCTCTGCCATATAGGCACCCATGTGGCCACCGAGCAGACCGGTCGCGAGCACGTCATCGCCCAGCTGCAGCAGCACGCGGCTCACGTTGAGGCCCTTGCCGCCAGCGGTCTTTTCGGGCGTCACACGGTTAACATCGTCGATGATCAGCTTGTCGAGCTGATAGCGCGTATCGATCGACGGGTTCATGGTAACGGTCAGAATCATGTTGAACTCCTGTTCCGGGGCGGCATGGCCCACCCCAAACATACGATAGCTCGTTAAAGGATCTCGATCTCAAAGCCGCGGGTGACGGTCTCCCCCGGCTTGGCAACCAGGCAGCCACGCTTGTGCTCCAGAATATCGTCCTCGTCGGAGCAGGTGGACAGACCACCCCACGGTTCCACGGTCACAAAGTCGCTCTCGGGCTTGCTCCACACAATCAGGTACGGCATATCGGGGAACGTCAGGCGCACGCCCTTGTCCTCGGTCTTCTTGGTCAGCGTGACCACGCGACTCTCGAGCACATCAAAGATGGTCTCGGCAAAGTCGAAGAGCTCGTGGGTAAGCGGCAGGTCGTGGCCAACCATCGGGTTCTTGCTGCGATGCTCAACATCGATCAGGCCCGTCGAGGGAACGGCGGTGCAGAGTTCTGCCGCCTCACGCTGCTCAAAACGGAGCTCATAATCGTCGTAGGACTCGCCCTCGTCGAGCGGGCACTTAAAGCCGGGGTGACCGCCCACAAAGAACGGCATGTCCTCGGTCCCCTCGTTGGTCACCTCATACGACACGCTCACCTTTGCTGCATCGACCGTATAGCGCGCAACGATCTTAAACGGATACGGGTATTGCTCGAGCAGCTCGGCGTGGTCGGCAGAGCTTAGGCTCAGCGCAACCATGCTGTCGCCCTGCTCCTCGAGCTTCCACTCCTGCTTGCGGGCAAAGCCGTGACGGGCAAGCTTGACCTCGTGGCCGCCCATGGTCATCGCGCGGCCGTCACGAAGGGCGCCGCAGATCGGGAAGCAAATGGGTGCCTGGCCCGACCAGACCGATGGGTCGCCCTGCCACAGGTACTCGCGACCATTTGCCGTAATAGAGGTAAATGAGCCACCCGCCGTGCTTAGCGCTATGCGGATAGAACCGTTATCAAGAACAAACTCCATAGGAGCCTTCCCTTTCTTACGCCAGCCCGCCGAGTCAATGGGCTGATAGAAAACCGGCCCGCGCCCCCTCACAGAAACGCGAGCCGTCAACGGACTAGTTAATTACGCCGGATACCCGCTAATCATGGTATTCGCCGCGGTCCCACTTCTCGAGGAACTCGTCAAAGAAGTGCGGGTCGGCCTGAGCCTCGGCGTCGGCCTTGTTGCAGGCATCGATCTTGGCGATCAGGGCATCGTGCTCGGGAGTCTTCTCGTAGGGCTCCTCCAGGAAGGCGAGCATGATGTCGGCCATCAGGAACTCACCGGTAATCTTGCCGCCAAAGCCCACGATGTTGGCGTTGAGCTCGCGACGGGCATACAGAGCCGAGGTCATGTCGCGGACCAGGGCGCAGCGGGCGCCGGGGACCTTGTTGACGGCGTTGGTGATGCCGATGCCGGTGCCGCACAGGGCCACGCCAAAGTCGGCCTTGCCGCTGGCAACAGCCTCGCCCACGGCCTTGCCGTAGATGGGATAGTGCGTGCGGCTGTGGCTATAGGTGCCGCAGTCGAGCACCTGGTAGCCAGCCTGCTCCAGGCGGTCGGCCAGATAGATCTTCTCGTCCGTAACGATATGGTCGCAACCGATTGCGATGGTCTTCTTCATCAGAACGTCCTTTCGTCTGAATTCACAAGTTGAGATAGAAGTTCGAGTTCTCGGTGGCTCTCGTTAGGCCATCTTGTTGAGCATGTCGACACGGATCTGGTGACGGCCGCCGGCGTACTGAGCGCGCAGGAACTCGCGAGCGATCTTCTTGGCGACCTCGGTGCCAACGACGCCCGGCCCCATGGTGACCATGCGCGAACCGTTGTGCTCGCGGGTCATGTAGGCGGAGCGCTCGTCGGAAATGTTGGCGACGACCATGCCTTTCATCTTGACGGCGGCCATATAGGAACCGACGCCGTACTTATCGAATGCGAAGCCCTGGGAATCCTCGTGCTCCAGCAGGTCCTTGGCGACGGCGGTCGCGGAATCGACAAAGTCCGCGGCAGGGGTCTCGGAATAGTCGACGACCTCGTGACCGTCGGCGATGAGCATCTCCTTGATGGACTCCTTCATCGACATACCGTCGGCATCGGAAGCGATTACAACCCTCATGACATCCTCCTTGAGAGATACGCAGGTGCGTAGTTTCTGTTTGGAAGTGTTGAATCGCGTTCAGGTCCGGGCATCTGAATGCGCGGTTCTTCACTGTTCATGTTTATTTGAACACATTCGAACATCAACTGCAACAACTATTTGTTTATCTTTGTTCTTTTTTGAACAGTTACCGTTCACGGATGATTGCTGACCGTTTGTGCCTGGCGGAGGCGTGAGCGTTCACGTGCTCAACAAAAAAGGCGACCGAGAACGCATCTCGGCCGCCCTTCTTACGGTTCAATCTTCCAAACTCGCTTTGCCGTTTACTCAGTCTGTCCGCTCTTCTTGGCATGCTTGGACGGAGCACTTAGAAAACGACCTGTCAGGTAGTTCGTGGGACCGGAGATATCGATCCCCAGCAGCACGTGGCCCAGCCACAGGAACGCCACGAGCACCAGCAGCGGGATCACGCACGAGGTCACGATCATCACGATGACGCCTTCAATCAGGTCGGTCACCTGCTGC
Organism: Collinsella aerofaciens; assembly: GCA_905213325.1. Lineage (GTDB taxonomy): Bacteria > Actinomycetota > Coriobacteriia > Coriobacteriales > Coriobacteriaceae > Collinsella > Collinsella aerofaciens_AG. The sequence continues at coordinate 11,181 of CAJMHW010000041.1, read as the reverse complement.
ACGATCTCGTCGGTCATCTGCTTGGCGCTATCGGTCACCGAAGTCAGCAGGCTCGAGGCGCCTTCGGTCAGTTGCTCGAGCACGTTCTTGTCAGTTTTGTCTTCAGATTTCTTTTCGCTCTTTGACGAGCTCGCCTCAGCCGCGCTTGTCGCCTTTTGCTCGGCCTGTTCGATGCTCACCCTATACGTCTCGTCGACCTTTTGCGACACCCACACGCTCGCAGGCACCAACGCCATGCCGATCATGGCAACCACCAGCACGCGTGTTGCCACGCGGCGAAGGACGGCGCTGGTGCTCCAGCGTCCGTGAATGCCAAGCGACACCGCGAAGAGTACGAGCGAGAACGGGATCAGGATGCCCAGCCCGACCGACCATAATATAGTGAGCAGGTATTTCTCAAGGTACAGCACGGCAAGCACGATGCCCAAGTTACCCGAAAGCTGCGCGAGCTGCTCGGCAACCGGCGTTCCCGTATCACCCGGCAGCGCGGTAATGCCCGCAGACAGCGCCACGCACGAGGTCGTGAGCGCCAAAACATTGCCCTTCTTTTGGTCGATGACCTCGATGGTGGAGTCCCAAGTTTTGGTATCGGCGAAATGCGGACGAGCTACAAAGCCCGACAGCAGCGCCAGGACCACGAGCGCAACGATAAAGCCAATCTGCAGCTTTTTGTTTGCGCACACGACATCGGACAGACTGGGCTGCAGCTCGGTTACCGCCGTGTGCTCGGTTATCTGGACAGGACGCCCATGAGCCATCTCGTGCGCATCTTTCTTTTGAATCAATCCGTTGTCCGGCATTTGGATACCTCCTCATTCCGGCCTGTATTGCGGATGGAAGTATACCCACCGAGCAAAAATCGAACGGGAGGACGAACGGAGCGCACCAAGACTGTCCCCAATGACCAGTCGTTTAAGAACGTCCCCAATGACTATCTCGGGATGAGTTGCGGTGGAATAGGGATTGTTTTGCGCCCGCCGGCCCCTATTCAGTCCCTATTTCACCGCAACTTGGAGGAGGACAGAAAAAGCCCTGTCGCGGGTGCGGCAGGGCTTTTGGAAGGGAACTTGGTTGTGAGGGCTCGTTAGGCGAGCTTGGCCTCGAGCTCAGCGATGCGCTTGTAGGCATCGATGGTAAAGCGGGCCTGCTTCTCCAGGATCATAGTGGTCATGAGAGTGTCCTGAGCGTGAGCCATGATGAAGGTCATCTCCATCTCGCCACCGCCGGCCTCCTGCGAAAGCAGCTTGGTCTGCGTGTCGTGGGCACCGATGAGCGCATCGCTGGCATCCTTGTGCAGCTGCTCGGCCTTCTCAAAGTCACCCTCGCGAGCAGCATCGAGCGCTGCAAGCAGATCGGTCTGGGCGTCACCTGCGTATGCGACAATCTCGAATCCAACCATCGAGATTTCTTCTTTGGTTGCCATGTTGCGTTCCTTTCACATATGAACCAATGGAGAGCATCGCGTCCGGGCATACGCGTTGCGTTGTGTATGGTAGGAACAGTAACATTCAAACAAAAAAGAACAGCGCAAAATGCAATTTCGAGCTATGAACGGTTGCTTTTCACCCGTGAACGGCTTTTAAACCAATCCGAACATTATCAAACACAATTATCGGCAACCCAAACAGGTCCGCACCCTAGCGTATATCGCGCACCGTATCGCCCTCGACGAGCACGCCCGGAAACAGCATGTGCTCTACACCAGGTGCAACGCCCTCGGCGCCGACAATCTTGTCGACCGCCCACATGCCGACGCGCTTGTTGTCAAAGCGCACCGTGGTCAGGCGACAATCGGGCACGATATCGCCCAGGCTATCGTCAACACCCACCACGCTCACGTCCTGGGGCACGCGCTTTCCGCGCGACTCGAGCCCGCGAATGCAGCCGTAGGCCATGGCATCGTTGGAGGCATAAATGGCCGTACAGGTCGGATCATCCGCAAGCACCTGGCCGGCAGCATATCCGCTCTGCGCCGTCCAGTCGCCGCGCACGAGCTGCGGTGGCTCAATGCCATGCGCACGCAATGTCTCACGCCAGCCTTCCTCGCGCCGCATGCCCGAAAGCGAGCGCTCGGGGCACGAGATAAAGTGCACGGTCTTGTGCCCCTGCTCCAGCAAGTACTCGACCACCTGGCGCGAGCAATCGAACTGGTCGTTATCGACCGTCGAGCACAGCGGGTGCTCCAACATCGTAACGAGCACCGTCTGCATGCCGGGCAGCGGTTCAAAGGTTCCAAAGTCCGCCGGCATGCGGTTCATGATCACAACCATACCGTCCACCGGCAGTGCACTCATACGCGACGATGTGCTCTCGAGGGTATACGGATGCCCATCTACTTTAGTGAGGGTGATGGCGTAGCCGTGTTTGTCGGCGGCGGCGGCAAAGCCCTCCATACGGTCGAGGTTGCCGGTGCCGGTAATGTTGAACATAGCGACGCCGACGGTCTTAAACTTACCGCGGCGCAGCGATCGACCGGCAAAATTGGGGCGATACCCCAGCTCGCGCATGGCGGCACGCACGCGCTCCTTGGTCTCGGGGCGCACGCTGGGCGAATCGTGCACCGTGCGCGAGACTGTCTGCTCCGAGACGCCCGCGAGACGCGCCACATCCTTAACGGAAACCGATTTTTTTACAGCGGCCATAGGTCGATCTTTCTATGTCGACGATGCCATTGGTGGCACCCTACGCAGTCATTTTTAACGCCTTCAAGTATATCCAACGCCTCCCCCACCATACGCTCACCACCCAAAACCTACCGTTCACCGACATTTTTGCTTCCCCAAACGGCTTTTGGCACCCAAATGTTAACGTTGCCATTGCGCAAACACAGAGCCACCGGGCGGCTCAAACGTTTACGTATAAGGAATCGACGGTTCGCAGGCACAGGAACCACCGGTTCGCGTCTTTTTTTGTGTCGCAAAATGGCAACGTCAACATTTTGGCAACCGAACGCCAAAAGCTACCATCGTTGTTAACCCACCGACTCTTAGGAGCATTGCATGGAGCAACTTATCGCCATCATCGAAAAGGGCCAGCCCTTTTTCAACGCGATCGCCCGCAATAAGTACCTCAAGGCGATCCGCGACGGCTTTATCTCCGTCATCCCCATCATCATCTTCTCGTCCATCTTCTGCCTGGTAGCCTCGGTCCCCAACATCTGGGGTTTCTACTGGCCCGATGACATCAACAACGCCCTGTGGAAGTGCTACAACTACTCCATGGGCATCCTGGCCATCGCCTGCGCCGCCACCACAGCCAAGCACTTCGCCGACGCTCAGAACCGCGATCTGCCCAAGAACAACCAGATCAACTTCATCTCGTGCATGTGCGCAGCTATCATCGGCTTCTTGCTCCTTTCGAGCGACACCATCGCCACGGACGCTGCCAGTGGTTTCAACACCACCTACCTTGGTTCCAAGGGCCTGCTGACCGCTTTCATCGCTGCGTTTGTGACCGGCATCATCTACAAGTTCTTCATTAAGCGCAACATCACCGTCAAGATGCCCGAGCAGGTTCCGCCCAACATCTCGCAGACCTTTAAGGACATCATCCCCTTCTCCGTCTGCATCACCGTCTTTTGGGTCTTTGACATCGTCTTCCGCGCTGCCTTTGGCTTCTGCTTTGCCCAGGGCGTCATCCAGGTGTTCCAGCCCCTGTTCACCGCTGCCGACGGCTATATTGGCCTCGCTGTAATTTACGGCGCCATGAGCCTCTTCTGGTTCGTCGGCGTCCACGGCCCCTCAATCGTCGAGCCCGCCATCGCCGCCGCCCTCGTTGCCAACATGACCGACAACCTGGCTGCGTTCCAGGCTGGTCAGCACGCTTCCGCTGTCCTGACCCAGGGTGCCCAGTACTTCGTCGTCTGCATGGGCGGCACCGGCGCCACGCTCGTCCTGGTCTTTATGTTCTGCTTCCTGGCCAAGTCTCAGGAGATGCGCGCCGTCGGTAAGGCAGCTATCGTCCCCGTGTGCTTTGCCGTCAACGAGCCGCTGCTGTTCGCCGCGCCCATCGTGCTCAACCCCGTCTTCTTTGTCCCGTTTGTCTTTGCCCCGATCGCCAATATCTGGATCCTCAAGATCTTTATCGACTTCTTGGGCATGAACGGCTTTATGTACACCCTGCCCTGGACCGTCCCCGGCCCCATCGGCACCATCATGGGCCTGGGCTTCCAGCCGCTCGCCTTTGTGATGCTCGCCCTTATCCTGGTCGTCGACTTCGTTCTGTACTATCCGTTCTTCCGTGCCTATGACGCCCAGAAGTGCGCCGAGGAGGCCGAGATTTCCGAGGAGGAGCTCGCCGCCAAGAACGCCGAGAAGGCTGCCAAGCTCAACGATGCCTTCCAGGGCAAGGCTGACGCCAAGAGCGTTGCCGCCGGCGCTGCTGCCGAGGCCGTGAAGGCCGATGCCCCCGCCGCTTCTGCAGCACCCGCTGCCGAGGCAACGACCGCCAGCGACCTCAACGGCAAGCGCGTGCTCGTGCTCTGCCAGGGCGGCGGAACCTCGGGCCTGCTCGCCAACGCACTGGCCAAGGCCGCCAAAGAGCGCGGCATCAATCTTGAGACCGCTGCCGAGGCATATGGCAACCACGTCGACATGCTCCCCGACTTTGACCTGGTCGTCCTGGCCCCGCAGGCTGCCAGCTACCTGGCCGACCTGCAAAAGGACTGCGAGCGCGTGGGCAACAAGTGCGTCGCCTGCCGCGGCAAGCAGTACATCGAGCTCTCCCAGAACGGCGACAAGTCTCTCGCCTTCGTGAGTGAACAGCTTTCGAAGTAAGTAACGCTCAGGGCCAGCCGACCATCCACAGCCGGCTGGCCCTTCGATTTAGACGATTGGATCATCATGTCCGTTAACCCTGCTAGCGTCACCAACCCGCCTGCGCAGTTTCCCGAGGACTTTGTCTTTGGCGGCGCCACCGCTGCCTACCAGGTAGAGGGCGAGACCCGCACCCACGGTAAGGGCAAGGTTGCCTGGGACGACTTCCTGGAGGCCCAGGGGCGCTTCTCCCCCGATCCCGCTTCGGACTTCTACAACCAGTACCCCGTCGACTTGGAGCTGTGCGAGGAGTTCGGTATCAACGGCATCCGCCTCTCCATCGCCTGGAGCCGCATCTTCCCCAACGGTACCGGCGAAATCAACCCCGAGGGTGTCCAGTTCTACCACGACCTCTTCGCCGAGTGCCACAAGCACCACGTTGAGCCGTTTGTCACGCTGCATCACTTCGATACGCCGCTTCCCCTCTTTGAGAAGGGCGACTTCCTCAACCGCGAGACCATCGACGCCTTTGTGGACTTTGCCACCTTCTGCTTTAAGGAGTACACCGACCAGGTGACCTACTGGTTCACCTTTAACGAGATCTGGGCCGACGCCTCCAACACCTACATCGAGGGCACCTTCCCCGGTGGCGTCAAGGCGCATCTGGCCGAGGCCTTCCAGTGCGAGCACAACATGATGCTCGCCCACGCCAAGGCAGTACTGGCCTTCCACAACGGCGGCTTTAAGGGCAAGATCGGCGTCATTCAGTCGCTGGAGTTTAAGTATCCGCTCAACGAGAACGACCCCGCCGACATCAAAGCCGCCAACAACGAGCACGTGCTGCAGAACCAGTTTCTGCTCGACGCCACCTTCCGCGGCGACTACGCGCCCGACACCCTCGAGTGCGCCAACCGCCTGGCCGCCGTCTCGGGCGGCACCATCGAGATCCTGGACGAGGATCTGGAAATCATGCGCGAGGCCGCGCTCTACAACGACTACCTGGGCGTTAACAACTACCAGTGCCGCTTCTTGAAGGCTTACGATGGCGAGAACGACCTGCACCACAACGGTACGGGCGAGAAGGGCACCGGCCGCTGGCGCGTTAAGGGTATTGGCGAGCATGTGAACAAGCCCGGCATCCCCACCACCGACTGGGACTGGATCATCCATCCCGAGGGTCTGTTCGATCTGCTCGTCTACATTAAGCAGCGCTACCCCAACTACAAGCAGATCTTCATTACCGAAAACGGCATGGGCTACAAGGATCCCTACAAAGACGGCTTTGTGGACGACCAGCCGCGCATCGACTACATCGAGCAGCACCTGCGTTGGCTGCTCAAGGCCATGGAGGTAGGCGTCAACGTAGGCGGCTACTTCCTGTGGAGCCTGCAGGATCAGTTCTCCTGGACCAATGGCTACAACAAGCGTTACGGCTTCTTCTACGTTGACTTTGAGACCCAGAAGCGCACACCCAAGGCAAGCGCCTACTGGTACAAGCACGTAGCGCAGACCCGTCGTCTGGACTAGTGGCTGGCGGGGTTGCCCGCTCACACAACCTGTCCCCATTTCTCAGCCGGGGGCGGCACGTCACACGGCGCGCCGCCCCCGGTCTTTTGGTTTTGGGTGGGCTGATTTATGCCCGCAAGTCTCGCACGCTCGAGCGCTCGACCAGCACGCCGGAGACGAGCGTCCGGCTTCTGGAGCTCGGAGCTTCCAGACCCGCAACGACCTCATTGAGCGCACGGATGCCCAGCTCGCGGTGGCGAAACTTCACCGACGTCAGAATCGAGTTGGGAATCGTCTTATAGAGCTCATCGTCGAAGCCGATCACGGACACATCATTGGGCACACTGAGCCCTTTGTCACGTAGAGCCATCATCACGCCGTTTGCCATGCAGTCGTTAGCAGCGAGGACCGCCGTGCAATCGGGCTTATCGGCAAGCACAAGGCCCGCGGCATAGCCACTATCCGCATTCCAATCGCCTTGCAGAGGCTCGGGCGGCTCAATGCCACGCGCCTCGAGTGCCGCACGCCAACCTTTCATACGGCACTGGCTCGACAGCGACTCTTTCTTACCAGAGACGAAGTACACATTCTTGTGTCCGCGATTCAAGAAGTACTCGCACGCCATGCGCGCGCCGCCCTCTTGGTCGTCACTGACGGTGGAGCAGGTAGGATGTTCCATCGGTGTGATAATCACCGTCTTGAGGTCTTTCGGTGCCTCAAAAGTATCAAAGTCATCGACCATCTGACGCAGGTTGAAGATCATGCCATCAACAGGCAGCTGCGACATCCTACGCGCCGCTTCGGCAAGGGTCATCTTCTCCCCCGCCCGCTTTTTGATCATCGTGAGCGCAAAGCCGCGTTCTTCGGCGGCATCTGCGATACCGTCAATCATGTCCACGGCACCGCCCGACAAGTGGAACAGCACCACGCCAATGCACCCGTAACGGCCCAACTTGAGCGAACGCGCGGCAAAGTTGGTTCGAAACCCGAGCGCCTCCATTGCGGAATGAACCTTATCGCGTGTCGACTCTCGCACGCTATCGGGCTCGTTGATCACACGCGAAACCGTCTTGAGAGAAACACCCGCAGCAATCGCCACATCGTTCATTGAGACATTTTTCTTGTCCATCGTTGCCACTACTTCTCCAGTCGGTTTTGCATCGCTTGCTTTTTGCGTTCTAGCATACACTACCTGCCCGACTGACAAATCAACCGTTTACCGGACAATATCGACCGCTCACCCGTATATCCTTGTTGCTCTTCCAAAAATGTCTTACGTTGTCATTAACAAAATGACAACGTTGTCATTTCGCAATGCCTTCCTTAAGCAGGAAGGTTTCCGGGCAGTCCTGACCATCCATCGACGACCAGTTCCATCCACATGCATCGCGCATCAAGTAGCAAAGGAGCTCTATGGACGCCATCGTAAAGATGCTCGAAAAGCATCAACCGTTCTTCGAGAAGATCTCGAGAAACATCTACCTCCAGGCCATCAAAGACGGATTCCTTGGGTGCATGCCCATCGTCCTTACCTCTTCGATCTTTCTGCTGATCGCCACCCTTCCCGGCGTAGTTGGAATCACGTTGCCCCAGCCGCTCATCGACTGGTGCAACAAGCTGTACAACTTCACCATGGGCGTCATGGGCATCATGGTTGCCGGCACCACCGCCAAGAACTTTACGGCTTCCATGAACCGTCGCATGCCCGCCGGCAAGGTGCTCAACGACGGCTCCACCATGGTTGCCGCCCAGTGCAGCATGCTGCTGCTCGCAGTCACGCAGTTCACCACCAAGTTCAACGGCTCCGAGCTTTCTGTCTTCGATTGCACCAGCATGGGTACGCGCGGTCTGTTCTCGGCCTATATCGCCGCGTTCATTACCGTGTGGGTCTATAAGTTCTGCGTCTCGCGCGATCTGACCATTAAGCTGCCCAAGGAGGTTCCGGGCGCCATCGCACAGAACTTCCGCGACATCATCCCCTTCGGTGGCGCTGTCATCATCTGCGGCATCATCGATGTCATCGTGCGCAACCTCATGGGCGTTCCGTTCTCCGAGCTGCTTATCAAGCTGCTCTCCCCGCTCTTTACCGCTGCAGAAACCTATCCTGGCCTTATCCTTATCCAGGCAGCCACCGCGTTCTTCTGGTTCATCGGTGTCCATGGTCCTTCGATTGTCCAGCCGGGCATCGACCCCATCCGTCTTGCCAACCAGGCCGAGAACCTGCAGGTTCTGCTGGCCGGTGGCCACCCCGCCCACTCCCTCACCTTTAACATGTCGCTCGTGGGTGAGTTCGGCGGCACCGGCGCCACGTTCATCGTTCCGCTTCTGCTGATTCTCTTTATGAAGTCCAAGCAGCTCAAAGCCGTCGGTAAGGCCTCGATTGTTCCTGTTGCCTTCGCCGTCAACGAACCGCTGCTCTTTGGCGCGCCCATGATCCTCAACCCCTACATGCTCATCCCCTTTGTTGCCGCCGGCTGCGTCAACGTAAGTGTTGCCAAGTTCTTTATCGACAACGTGGGCATGAACGGCTTCTCCTTCGTGGTGCCTTGGGCTACCCCTGCCCCCATCGGCATCTTCATCACCACGAACTTCCAGCTTATCGCCCTGGTATTTGTCGCGATCATCATCTTGCTGGACGCCATCATCTACCTGCCGTTCTTGAAGGCATACGATAAGCTGCTCTGCGACCAGGAAGCCGAGCGCGCCGCCGAGCTGGGTCTCGAGTCCGATGGTGCTGCCACCATCGCCGCCAGCACCTCTGCGCCCGCTGTCGAGCAGGCCACCGCTGCCGTCGAGCCGACCGCCGCTGCCGCTGACAGCAAGCCTGTCGCCGATCAGCCCGAGCCCGCTGCCGATGCATCCGCTAAGAAGGATGTCGACGGTCTGAAGGTCCTCGTCCTGTGCGCCGGCGCCGGCACCTCTGCCATGCTTGCCAACGCCATCAAGGAAGGTGCCGCGCAGACCGGAGAGAACATCGCTTCCTCCGCAGGCGCCTATGGCCAGCACACTGCCATCATGGATCAGTACGACGTTATCGTGCTTGCCCCGCAGGTCCGTAGCTACTACAACGACATGAAGGCCGACACCGATCGCCTGGGCATTAAGCTGCTCGCCCCGCGCGGTAAGGAATATATCGACCTTACTCGCGACCCCGCTGGCGCCATCAAGTGGCTCCGCGAGAACCTCGACTAGGTTCCTCCCTCTGTTGGTGCCCGGATCCCCAGTTCGGGCACCTCTCCCTATTCGAATCCCACAGAAAGGATGACTCATGACCAACCCCATGCAGTTCCCCGACGGCTTTGTGTTTGGCGGCGCCACCGCCGCTTACCAGGTTGAGGGCGAGACCCGCACGCACGGCAAGGGCAAAGTGCCCTGGGACGATTTCCTGGCAGCTCAGGGTCGCTTCTCCCCCGACCCCGCAAGCGACTTCTACAACAAATATCCGGTCGATATCGACTTGTGCCAGCGCTTCGGCATTAACGGCATTCGCGTCTCCATCGCTTGGAGCCGCATCTTCCCCAATGGCACCGGCGAGATTAACCCCGAGGGCGTCGCTTTCTATCACGAGCTTTTCGCCACCTGCAACAAAGCCGGCGTTATCCCCTATGTCACGCTCGATCACTTCGATACGCCCGAGGCCTTTTACCAGAACGGCGGCGAGGGTTTCCTAACGCGCACGACGATCGACGCCTTTGTCGAGTATGCCAAGTTCTGCTTTGCCGAGTTCACCGAGGTCAAGCACTGGTTTACCTTTAACGAGATTCCCGCGACCGCCGAGGGCAGCTTTATCGTCGGCAACTGGCCGCACGGCGAGAAGTATCGCCTGGACAAGGCTTTCCAGCTCATGCACAACATGATGGTGGCCCACGCCAAGGCCGTCGTCGCCTTCCATGAGGGCGGCTTTGAGGGCGAGATCGGCATTGTCCAGAACCTAGAGCCCAAGTATCCCCTCGATCCCAACAGCGCTGCCGACTGCGAGGCAGCCCGCATGGCCGACGTCATCAACAACCGCTGGGTGCTCGACGCCACCTTCCGCGGCCACTATGCAGCCGACACCATGGAGGCTGCGACCAAGCTGGCCCATATCGCCGGCGGCGAGCTCGACGTTCGTGACGAGGACATCGCCGCGCTGACCGCCGCGCTCCCCTACAACGATTGCCTGGGCGTCAACACCTACAAGTGCCAGTTCCTGCGCGCCGCCGAGGGCGAAAACGACATCAACCACAATGGCACTGGCGACAAGGGCTCCTCGCGCTGGTTCCTCAAGGGCGTGGGCGAGTCATGCGTGCGCGAAGGCGTACCCACCACCGATTGGGACTGGATCATCTATCCCGAGGGCCTGTACGACCTGCTGCTGCGCATTAAGAACGATTACCCCAACTACAAGAAGATCTATATCACCGAGAACGGCATGGGCTATAAGGACGACTTTGAGGACGGCTTTATCGACGACGCCCCTCGCATCGACTACATGCGTCAGCATCTCGCATGGATCCTCAAGGCAATTGACGGCGGCGTGAACGTCGACGGCTACTTTGTGTGGTCGCTGCAGGACCAGTTCTCCTGGACCAACGGCTATAACAAGCGCTATGGCCTGTTCTACATCGACTTCGAGACCCAGAAGCGCTATCCCAAGGCGAGCGCGTACTGGTACAAGAACGTCGCGGAGACCGGCCTGCTCATGGCCTAACTTTTGCCGCATACCCCCTGTCGGCCGCATGCGAATCCCTCCACGGGTTCGCATGCGGCCTTTTTGTTTTTGGTGAGCCCGTGCAGGCCGTTTGTCTCGATCTGTAACATCTAGCAGGGATTTTCGGTCTTAAATGTTACAGATCGAGACAAACGGAACGCCCGAGCAGAAATATCTGAGGCTTCGGTAGTTTGTGTGACAAGGGGCTAGCCTAGGCAGCAACGCTCTTCG
>CAJMHW010000040.1 GCA_905213325.1 Collinsella aerofaciens | reverse complement strand
CCCGCTGAGCTGGGCCTATGCCGGAATCTCTCCCACAGAAACCACCGAAGAGCCCCTTTTTTGCATCCGGAAAGCGTGTCCCGGAATTCTTGTCTGGAATGGGATGCAGTTTCCGCTTGGGACCTGATTGGGAAAGTGTGTCCCACTATTCAGCTGGATTCCGGGATGTATTTTCCGGTTGAGGCTCGTTGGGAAAGTGCGTCCCACTTTGGGGGCTGATTCTGGGACGTGGTTTCCGGTTGGCTCTCATTGGGAAAGTTCATCCCATTTCTCGGCCTAATTATGGGACGCAGTTTCCCGTTGAGGACCCTTTGGGAAAGTGCGTCCCGGTCTGGGCGCTCAAACTGGGATGGATTTTCCGGATGAGGGCTTGACGGAAAATGTGTCCCGTTCCGGGCGCTAATTGTGGGATGCAGTTTCCGCTTGCGGAGTCTCCACTCAACAGAAAACCCGGGTGGCCTGTTTTTGGCTACCCGGGTTTTTGGGTTGTCGATATGTTCGACTGGCTACTAGTGGGTCTTGCGGCGCTTGATCAGCATGATGAGGGCTATCACTACGAGCGTTGCTCCCGCTGCTGCTGCGGTGGCGACTAGGGCGAATGTTTGGTCGCCGGTGTTTGCGAGGTTCTTCGCTGTGGTCGTAGTCTCGACCTTGGTGTCGGTCTTAGCTCCGTTGTCGGACTTGGGCTTGTCCGGGTTCGTCGGGGTCTCAGGAGTCTCGGGGTCCTTTGAGCCTTCGGAATCGGTTGGGCCGGCGGTGTTTACCAGCGTATGGTCCAGGAACTTCTTGGCGCCCGCACTTGCCTGTGAGAACAGGCGGCGCGTGCGGATCGGGGTGGCGTTCACCGTTGTGGGTGCCGTCTCCTCGGCCTCGATATTCACGAGCGTCGTGCCGGTGTCGAGGCCCACGTCGTTGTATCCCACGTGGCAGTAATACTGCGCACCGTCATCGTCTGCGGTCAGGTCAATCTCGAGCTTTGAGGCCGTTCCAGCCGCGAGGTTGCCATCGGCACCCACGAGCTTAAACTCTGTCTCGCCGCGGGCCTTGCGGTACCACATATAGGTCGGTGCCAGCCCTGTTTCGCTATCGTCGGCACCGAGTTGCTTCACATGGCCAATCGCCGAGAGCGTCAGGTGGCTTCCCGCCGTGCGCTCAACCGAAGAGTCGTATCCAAGATCCGACCCCTCCGCAGCATCCGCCGCAGGTCCGCTCACGGTCATCGTCATGCCATCGGGCATGGTCTTGACCGTGATGATTGCCGAGCGAATACCTGTTTCGGTCGTGGATCCATTCTTAACGGCGGCGATGGCGAATCGATACTCCGTATTGGGCTGCAGCCCATCCCACTTGAGCGAGGTCTGCGTGTTGTCGGCAATCTTCCAGCTATTGACGACCGCATCCGCCGCATTGCTCTGCAGCATGCCCACGCCGTAGCTAAAGCCACTCTTGTTTGCGAGTACATCGTCCCAGCTAAACGTAACGCTGGTCGAATCGACGGCGTTTGCCGTAAAGCCCGTCACGGCCGGCGCGTCGGGCATCTCGACGTCCTTAACGTCATAGCCCACGATCCAGAACTGGTCGGTGTCCTTGGTGCCGAGCTTGTCGCCCGAGTCTGCCTCGAACTTGTCGACATCCACCGCGTTGACGCCCAGACGCCACACAAAACCGTACTTGCCCTGCGCGGCCTCGGGCAGGTTGTCGACGGTGCCGCCGTATTCGGTCGATTCACTCGAGGAGTTACCCGTAGTAAAGCCGGCGTTGGCACCAAAGCACAGACCGCCAAACAACTCGTGCTTTGCGAGCTTCGCGCCCATGACAACGCTGCCGTTCAGCGTCAAGCCGAGCTCGAGCTCCTGCTCCTTGCCCTCCTCGACTTCGATGGTCTGCTCAATGCTCGCCCCCGACTGCGCGGCGGCGCCGTTAAACCCATCGTGCGTGTAGGCGCGCGTTACGCCAGGCTTGCCCAGGCCAAAGGAATCCCCAACGGGAGTCTCGCCGTTGAGCGTCGTTTGATAGGTTCCGGGTTCTCCCGACCGGTTGGTCAAAAAGTAGCTGAGCGGCGTCATATTGTGCTGTTTGGCAATGCGGTCATAGGCCTCGACATTAACGACCGAGGTCTGCGCGCCGAGCGACACGGGCGCCGCCATCACGCCCTTGCCACCAGTTTCCTCATTTTCGATCTCATACTCGTAATAGACCATCGGAATCGTGTAGAGCACGGCCTTGTCACCCTCGCCGGCATGCGACTCATAGCTTACGCTTGCGCTGACCGTGCGCTCGCTCCGGTAGTCATAGCATCCCTCGGCGGCAAAATCGACTGAAGCATTCATCGCGACCAGGGGCGGACCGGTCTGCACCTCGACGGCAACGCCCAACTCGGCGCCAATGGTATAGCCCTGGGATGTCCCCGTGCCCTTTTCCTCTCCGTATGACGTGCCGCCCAACACCAGATAGCCGTATGCCTGCTCCAGATCCTCAACATAGGGCGCATCCTGCAGCACGGCAAGCACGCGCGGGTTGGTATAGACCTTGTAGCGGTCCTTGTACGTGATCTTGACGCTGTCGTTGTCGACATCGGGCAGCGAGAGCGAGATAAATGTGCCGTAGGTAGTGCCGCGACGGTTGCTCTCGCTAATCACCTGCTCCTCGCCGCGGCGCACCTTTCCGTTCTCGTCGAGCGAAAAATGCGAGGCGGTCATCCAATAGTAGTCATCGTTCTTGCGCAGGTCCTCGTCGCGGTGCTTGCCCACCACGGCGATAAAGCTCTCGTTATAGCGGTCCGAACCCGAGACGCCGCCCGCCTTGACGTCGCTGATCCACACCTGCTCTATACCCTTGTGGTCATGCTTGTTGCTGCTGTTGTATTGCTGACCGCTCATGCTCATGGTTCCGACCATGGACCCCAAGCCCTGAGCCCCGCTCTGTGCCGTGTTGCAGGCAAAGTCGCGGAACACATCGCCGCCCACGAGCACCTCGTCAACCGCCAGCTGCTCGGACAGGCCGTCAAGGTTGGCAGTGGCAAGGGCAATAGGCGCCAAGGTGCACGGATAGCGCTTATCCTGAGCGCTATCCTTCCATGCGCTGTTGGGCACATGCATCAGCCCATAGGAGGCGAGGAGCCCGTCTCTGTATTCCTTACAATCGGAAAGCTTGAACTCGCCAGACTCCGAGTCAAAATACGCGTAGCGGTACAGCGCGCCGTACAGCCCCTTGCTGCCGTCAGAAGCGCCGTAATCAAAAGCGCTGCGTTGCCAGTCATAGCCCGCAAGAATAAGGCCCGTGACGGTTTCACCCGTCTTCTTTCCTTCTTCATCGTAGGCGGCAAACGTGCCGAACGTCGCATTCGCAGCGACCATGGTCTTGCCGTTCGCGGAGAGGGAGATTGCGCCCGCGTCGCCCAGAGCATCGACATGGACGAGCGCACCCTTGGATGCATCCCACGAAAACAGCTCGCAATGCGTCGACTTATCAATATTCTTCTTGCCGTAGGGTACCGAGACCACGATGGCGAGGTCATCGCAAAAATCGCGATCGAGGTCGCCGGCCGCTAGCGAAACGACAGGAGCTGACTGAAGCTGCGTCCAGGAGTCGTTCCCGCCCTTGTTGTGCGTGGTGTAGTCCGCGGCGTTACCGGCATCGATCTTGACGACGCTTTGCTTCCAGTTGCCGCCCTCCAAGTCATACATGTCGACTACAGCCTTGCGCACGCCGTTCTCGTCGACATAGCAGCCCGCGTAGACAAAAAGCTCGTCGACGCCGTCGCCATCGACATCGCCCGCCTCGACATCAAAGACGGCGTCGTGCTCTTGCAGGTAACCGGCATCCAGGTACTTAAAACGGCCTTCGTACATCATATTAGTGTTGACCGTCACCGGCAGGTGTGTGTCGAGAGTGCGCGTACGCCCGTTGCTAAACGAGTAGAGGACCAGCTCAACCTTTCCGGCGTATGACTTGCCGTCAATCGTCGTGGAGGAACTGTCGCCGTAGGCACGGAACTCGGCAACGCGGCTCTTTTTGCCCGTGCTGGCGTCGCTGCAGAACTCAACACTCGTGGCGTGAATGCCCGAGAAACCGTTGTTGTCGTTGGCGAGTACTGTTGAGGACTCATTGTTGCTTAGGTACGACCAGGTGCCGCCACCGTAGTCGCTATGCTTGTAGAGATCGCTGTTCGTATCGAAGTTGTTGACGTTTTGCCAGAACTTTGCGGCGCCCCACACACTTCCATAGCCATCGGTGAGTTTGCTGCTGCCGCCAATGTCACCGCGCTCGACGTTCTCGAGCTTGTCGCGCAGAGTATAGCGATTGCCATGGCTACCGTTAGCTGCCATATAGACCTCGCTGCGCGTGGCAAACGTCGTGGGGGTATCAGTGGAATAGGGGCCAACGGTATCGGCCGGAATGTCCTCGCTCGTGCCCAGACCCAGGGCTTGATAATCCTGCTCGGTCATATCGGTGATTGCGGGCGCGTCTGCCGCCTGGGCAACCTGGGGCGTGGCCGTGAAGCAGGCGACGCTCGTGGCGATCAACGCAGCAAGCGCCGCCGTCCCAACAAGCGGGATTTTCGACAGCCTACGGATACGGGGTGTGGAACGTACATGAGGGACCTCGCTTTATTCGAGTGGAGTGGAGTGGACTCATTTTTACAAATGATACGTCCGATGCCCGATATCACGTGTCTCATTTTCGCCAACGGCGTGTCTCATTTTTGAGAATCCGAGATGCCGCGGAAATCTTATCCCAGCTCAAAGGCCATTTCTGGGATGTATTTTCCGTCGAGTGCCTCATCGGGAAACTGCATCCCATTTCAAGCGTCGATTCTGGGACGCATTTTCCCCTTAGACCCTCAACCGGAAACCGCATCCCACTTTGAGCGCAAATTCCGGGATGCATTTTCCGCTTGAGCCTCATTGGGAAACGGCGTCCCACTTTGAGGGCTGATTGTGGGATGCATTTTCCGGTTTTGCTCTCATTGGGAAAATGCATCCCGTTTCTTGACCGAATAATGGGACGCAATTTCCCGTTGGAGCGCCTTTGGGAAAGTGTGTCCCACTTCGACCGCCCAGAGTGGGATGCACTTTCCGCAAAGCACCTCAACGGGAAACTACGTCCCATTCCAAAGGCAAATTCCGGGACGCATTTTTCGAAAGCCTGCCCATCCGGAAAGCCCGTCCCACTTTGGACGCATCCGGGCACGGAACCATCGACCTATCAGGCCTCCCATCAATAAAGAGGCGTCCTCCCGGACGGCGGGGCACGAAGTTCATCGCGAGTTCCGCACGCAAAGAAGGCCACTTAATGTGGCCTTCGTCTTGCGCAGGACTGTCCGAGCAGGGAACCTTATATGCCTCCGCCTGGACAGACGTTTCAGTTGTGAACTCGTAGCTAGTCGCTACTTGATTTTGGTCGTACCCGGTGCCAGGTTGGGGTCGGTCTCGTTGGCTTCGGTCTGGAAGTGCTCGGTGTAGACGTTCTTGCCGTCGCGGAACATCTCGTAGTACTGCATCTTGGCGTAATCCTCGCGCGCCTTGGTGGCGGCTGCGGCCTCGGCGTCGTCGCCAGTGACGTTGGAGGAGAGCGCCCAACGCAGGCTGGCGTCCTCGTAGCCGACCGAGTTAATGGCGGGCAGCGACTCGCGCAGCGTCATGTGCGCCTTCTGGTAGTCGGTCAGCGGGGCGCCGATCAGCTGCATCAGCTGGGTGGACAGATAGTTGGTGGACAGGTCGTCGACCTCACTCGTCTGGTTGCAACCGGCAACGTCGTAGTTAGCCCAAATGATGTAGTCGGTCTGCCACAAGCGCTCCTGGTGGGTGGCGTCGTCCTCGCCGGTAAACCACTTGTCGTTGAACTTGGACGGGAAGAACGGCTGATGGTCGCCCCAGAACACCACGACCACCTTGCGATCGAGTTTGTTCAGGGCGTTGAGGAAGTAACGCAGCGCCTGGTCGGACTGCTCGATGCACGAGACATACTCGTCGACATCGGAGAGCGTGCCGTCCTCGACGGTCTTGGCGTCCAGATCGGTCGTGTCGATATTCAGGTGCATCTGCTTGTCGACCGGCAGCAGGCCCGTGTCGTAGCCCGAGTGGTTCTGCATGGTCACGTCGAAGATAAACTGCGGATCGGCGTTCTGGTCGAGCAGCTCAAGAATCTTGTCGTAGGTCGCCTGGTCGGTCACCATGCCGCGCAGGGTATCGGCACCCTGGAAATCGTTGATGGACAGGAACCGGTCAAAGCCAAAATCCTTGTAGACGTTCTCGCGGTTCCAGTTGGTGGCGTGGTTGGGGTGCATGGCCGTGGTGGAATAGCCGAGCGACTTGAACTGCTCTGCCAGGTTCCCGGTCGTTTCCATGTTGTAGATGGTGTAGGGGTACACGCCCGAGCCCAGGTTGGCCATGGAGTTGCCGGTCATAAACTCAAACTCGGTATTGGCGGTGCCGCCGCCGTAGGCGCTCACGTAGAGCTTGCCGCGGCTGAGGCAGTTGGACAGGTTCTTAAAGTACTGCGGGCCCTCGTAGCCGGCGCGCATGTTCTGATAGATCGACAGGTCCGAGAAGGTCTCGTTCATGATGGCGATGACCGTGGGCTTCTCGCTGTCGAACTGCTCCTTTGCGGCGGCGCGCTCGTCGCTCTTGGCCGCGTCGGACTTGTCGTAGGCCTTGGCGTACTTTTTGAGCGTGGCCTTGGCATCGTCGACGGAGTAGTCGGCGGGTTTGGGCGGCTTGATGGACTGCGCTGCGCTAATGAAAGCGGGCAGGTAGCCCTCGCGCCAGTAGCTCTCGAGCGGGCGCCAGGTGTAGACGGTGATGCCGAGGGTGTTGTAGTAGTCGATGAGCGTGACGTGTGCGGTCACGCCGCCCAGGCACAGCACCGCCACGAGCAGGTTGGTGAGCAGCATACGCTTGGCGTTGGCGGCGCCCTTCTGACGGTGCGGTGCCACCAGGCCGGCGTACTCGCATAGCAGCATGGCGATGGCGGTAAAGCCCATGGACAGCACGCAGAACAGTGAGATCGAGAAGGTGTAGCCGGTGCCGGCGACCGCGGCGGCGGTGGAGATGGCCGAAAGGTCGCCCGGCTGGATGGGCATGGATTTAAACGTGATGACGAAGAACTCGGCAATGCCCAGGACAAAGAGGGCAAAGGCCAAGACCGCGGGGGCTGCGCCGTGGCGCTGGAACAGGAAGAACAGGCCGACCATGAGCGTGGTGATGATGGCCCACTCGAGCAGGATGCACAGGGGGTAGACCCAGGTAAAGTCGTGGTTGGACGAGACCTCCATGCCCAGCAGCGCAAAGACGCCGGCGAGCAGCAGGCACAGGACGGCGGCGACGAGCGGTTTACCCACAAAGGCTCCGCGCAGGTGGGCGAGCTTGCCGGTGGGGGCGGGGGCGTCGGGCCCGGCGAACGCAAAGACGCGCGGGGCGATGCGGTCGCGGGCGATGCTGGCCCAAGCGCAGCCGGTGAGGATGGCGTTGGTCAGGATGAGCATCACAAAGGCGAGCGGCTCGTTTTGCGCGACGAGGCCAATAGCGCCCCAGACGGTCAAAAAGAGCTGGAACAGGCCGAAGGCGACGCTCCAGGCGAAGGCGCCCTTGGCAACGGTGCCCGACTGAGCGCGAATGGCCTTGGCTTCGCGCAAAACAAGGTAGACGGTCGCCGCAAGACCGACGAGCGAGATGGCGGCAGCGAACATGCTGAGACTCCTCACAAACTTAAAACCTACGAAAGCGGGGGTTTACCCGATTGTTACCTAAATATGCGCTGCATTTGCGGGCTGCGCACAACAACCAGCCATATTAACGCGCATGCGCGGCGGTGTGGCGCAATGTAGTGGCGACCTGCGCGATAATGGACGGGAATTACACGGAAACGTAAAGGCTTCTTAAAGAATTGGCGAGGATAGAGCTATGGGCGAGCAGGTTTGTATGACGGGTGCCGAGTACTGCGACGGAGCTGCGGTCGTGGACGCCGGCGGTTATCCGGTCGAGACCACGGGTAACGCGGTGCTGGACATCTTGGAGCACCGCTCGTCCACGCGTGCCTTCGCGCGTGATGACGACGACCGCCCCGTGGCGGTGACCGACGAGCAGCGGGCGGCGATTCTGCATGCGGCGAGCCGTGCGCCGTCGGCGGGCGCCATGATGATGTATTCCATCGTGAGCATCCGCGAGCAGGCTACGCTCGACCGCCTGGCCGACCTGTGCGACCACCAGCCCATGATTGCCAAGGCGCCCTGGGCACTGATATTTGTGGTCGATTATGCCAAGTGGATCGATCTGTTTGAGCACGTGGGCTGCTTTGAGCCCGAGTTTGTCGAGCGCACGGGCAAGGCGCCCCGCCGCGCGCCGGGTTTGGGCGACTTTGCCATCGCGGCCCAGGACGCCGTGATCGCCGCGCAAAACGCCGTGGTTGCCGCCGAGGCCCTGGGCCTGGGGAGCTGCTACATCGGTGATATCGTCGAGAATGCCGAGGAAGTTGCCGAGCTGCTCGATCTGCCGCCCTATACCATGCCGCTGTCGATGCTCATCATCGGCACGCCCCGGAAGGAGCGTCCGGCGATCGCGCATCCCGTGGTGAACCTGGTGCACGAGGAGCGCTACCGCCGCGCCGACGCCGCGACCATGGACGCGCAGGTGGCCGAGATGGACGCGATGTTTCGTCCTCATGCCCGCGAGGTGGGCGAGCGCGTGGTGGATATCTACACCCGCAAGCACACGAGTCCCTTTATGGCCGAGATGAGCCGATCCATGGAATGGTGGTTCAAAAACTGGCTTGGAAAATGACGAATGTGACAAGGGGACAGTCCCTTTGTCACATTCCATATCGCGGCGGTGGCCTAAAGGCCGTATAAATGTTTATCTAGCTGGGAAAACAGTGCCATTCAAACATGGGCCGATTACCTATAATTCCTTCGAACATTAAAGTTGGGAGGAAACCGGCTTATGGAACAGAAGGCCAAGGAGGCAGCCTCGCACGCTGCGATTCCTGTGAGCATCTCGGCGATGCTCGTCACGCTGGGCGTGGTGTACGGCGATATCGGCACCAGTCCTATGTATGTAACCAAGGCGCTCGTTGCCGGCAACGGCGGCATCGGAAGCGTGACGGAGGAGTTCGTGCTCGGCGCGCTCTCCCTTGTCGTGTGGACGGTCACGCTGCTGACGACCGTCAAGTACGTGCTGATCTCGCTGCGTGCCGACAACCACGGCGAGGGCGGCATCTTTGCCCTGTACAGCCTGGTCAAGCGTTGTGGCAAGTGGCTCATCATCCCCGCCATGCTGGGCGGCGCCGCGCTGCTCGCCGATGGTATCCTCACGCCTGCCGTTACCGTGACTACGGCTATCGAGGGTCTGCGCACCATTCCGGCGGTCCACGCCGTGCTTGGTGACGATCAGGCCCGCGTTGTCGCCATCACGCTTGCCATCATCATTGTGCTCTTCTTGGTGCAGCGCATCGGCACGGCCAAGATCGGCCGTGCCTTTGGCCCCATCATGACGCTGTGGTTCCTGTTCCTGGGCGGCACGGGTCTGTTCTTTGTCTTCCAGCACCCCGCCGTGCTGCTGTGCCTCAACCCGGTGCGTGGCATCGCCTTTTTGCTGAGCCCCAACAACCACGCGGGCATCATGATTCTGGGCAGCTGCTTCCTTGCCACCACCGGTGCCGAGGCGCTCTACTCCGACATGGGCCACGTCGGCCGCGGCAACATCTACGCCACCTGGCCGTTCGTTAAGTGCTGCCTGCTGCTGTCCTACATGGGCCAGGGTGCTTGGCTTATGAACAACGCTGCCAACCCCGAGCTCATGGGCATTGCCGACCTCAACCCGTTCTACCAGATGCTCGCCCCGGGCCTGCGTCCCTTTGCCGTCGGCCTTTCCACCGTCGCGGCCATCATTGCCTCGCAGGCGCTCATCACCGGCGCATTCTCGTTGGTGTCCGAGGCCAGTCGCCTGGACCTCATGCCGCACATGCAGGTCTTCTATCCTGCCGAGACCAAGGGCCAGCTCTATATTCCCATGGTCAACAACGTCATGCTTGTGGGCTGCGTCATCGTGGTGCTGCTGTTCCAGAGCTCGGCGCACATGGAGGCCGCCTACGGCTTGGCGATTACCCTGACCATGATGTGCACGACGCTGCTGCTCTTCTTCTACTTGCATGTTGATCGCGGCCTTAAGGTCGCCCCGTATGTCTTCGTTGCGTTCTTCCTCATGCTCGAGGGCTTCTTCTTTGTGAGCTCGCTTACCAAGTTCTTCCACGGTGGCTATTTCACCATTCTGATGGCCATGCTCATCATGGGCATTATGGTGTGCTGGTACAACGGCACGGCGGTCGAGCAGCGCCAGTTTACGCTGCTGTCGCTGCGCAGCTACCTGCCGCAGCTCAAGCGCCTGCGCGACGACGACCGTTACGAGCGCATGAGCGACAACGTCGTGTACCTGACCAAGGACACCCATACCGACTACATCGACCGCGATATCGTCTATTCGATCTTGGACAAGCATCCCAAGCGCGCCCGCGCCTGGTGGTTTGTGAATGTCGAGACCATGGACGAACCGCACACCTTTGCCTATTCGGTCGAGACGTTCGGCACCGACTACGTGTTCCGCGTGCATCTGTACCTGGGCTACAAGATCAACCAGCGCGTCAATGCCTACCTGCGTCAGGTTGTTCAGGACTTGGCTGCCACCGGCGAGTTGCCGCCGCAGACGCATGACTACTCGGTCTACAAGGATCCGGGTAACATCGGCACGTTCAAGTTCGTCCTGATCCGTAAGCTTCTGGCGCCCGAAAGCGATGTGGAGCCCAGCGAGCGTACGGCCATCACGCTCAAGTACATCATCCGTCGCGCCGCCGGCACGCCTGCGCGTTGGTACGGCCTGGAGAACTCCAACGTGAGCTTTGAGTACGTGCCGCTGTTCACCAAGTTCAAGGCCGTGAACAAGATGCAGCGCCTGGCCCCCAATGAGCGGCCGTAGTCGACGCTCGAGGTTTGTCTGCGAACGGGCGGGTTTGTATTGACGGGGATTGAGTCCTGGGAGGAAACCATGGATGCAAAGGTGCTTGACGGTTGCGATCTTGCGACCGAGCTGGTGCGTGAGGTACGCGCCGATGCCGCCGAAGATCGGTTCTTTACGAATCGGGCCAACATGGACATGGCCGACCGCGTGATTTCGATCGTGGTGACGGTGCTTGTCGCGGCGTGCGTGTGCGCACTGCTCGCGCACGTGCTGTTTGTCTAACGTCCGCAGGTTGCAAAGGCTTTACACTTGGAACCACCACAAGGGGAAACCACCACAAAGGTGCCTGTCCCCTTTGTGGTGGTTTTTGTTTTTGAGAGAGGGGCGGAACGCTGATGGACGTCCGTACGGACGGCGATATTGCCGATAGCTTTTGGTGGCGGCGCACAACGCTGACGCGCCGCACTCCTCTGTATGACGCCTGCGTATCGGTGGGGCTGCTGGTCGCGGCGACGATTGTGGGCGCGCTGCTCGACCATCCGGGTCTCGCGCCGAGCATCATGATCGTCTATGTGTTCGCCGTTCAGCTGTGCGCATTCTTTACCTGGAGTCGCCTGTATTGCTTGCTGAGCTCGGCTGCCGCCGTGGCGCTCTACAACTTCTTGTTTGTCGACCCGCGCTACTCGCTGTCGCTTATCGACCGCGGCTATCCCGGCATGTTCTTCATCATGTTCGTGGTCTCGCTTGTGTCGAGCTCGATTGCGTTGGCCCTGCGCCGCGCCTTGGCACAGGCTGCCGCCAGCGACCGCCGCACGCATATGGTGCTCGAGACCAACCGCATGCTGCAGCGGTGCGCCGATCAGCATCAGATCGTTCACGCCATGGCCACGCAGCTGGCGCGTCTTTCGGGCTGCCCTGTCGTGTGGTACAGCGCCGACGCCGAGGGCGATGACCTGCTGCCGCGCGCGACTTACACGGCCGTGGGCGATGCCGCACCGGTGCACGAACTGGCGCCGCAGATGCCGCCTCGGCTCTCGGCGTCCGCCTATGTGGGAACGCCGCTCGACGCCACGTTTGGCGGCTCGGCGTTTTATGGCATCTACCTGACGGTTCGCACGGGCGACGGCTTCGCGCGCTCGGGCGACCCCGCCTCGGTGGTGGGCGTGCTGGCTATCGTTGCCGAGCCCGACGTGCTGACGCATGAGGAGCGGACACTTGCCGATGCCATCGTGAGCGAAGGCGAGCTGGCGCTCGATCGCGCCCGCGCCATGGAGGCCCGCGAGGAGGCGGCGGTGCTTGCCAAAAATGAGCAGCTGCGCGCCAACCTGCTGCGCTCCATCTCGCACGACCTGCGCACGCCGCTCACCAGTATTTCGGGTAATGCCGATGTGCTGCTCGACCAGGGCTCGACCGGCACCGCCGTGCTCGACGCCCAAACGCGCCGCGGCCTGCTCTTGTCCATTCGCTCGGATGCGCAATGGCTCAACGCCACCGTCGAGAACCTGCTCGCCATCACCAAGCTCGAGGGCGGCGGTATGCGCCTGTCGACCACGCTCGAGCTCATGGACGATATCGTCGAGGAGGCGCTGCGCCACGTAAGTCCGGCCGTGCGTGAGCACGATCTTAAGGTAGTGCCGTGCGACGAGCCGGCGCTCGTCAACGTCGATGCGCGCCTGATGGTGCAGCTGGTGGTCAATCTGGTGAACAACGCCATCACCTATACGCCCGCGGGCTCGCATATCATGATTTCGATTAGCGTCGACGATGGACGCGTGGCGTGCTCGGTTGCCGATGATGGTCCGGGCATCGCACCCGAGGATCGCGAGCGCATCTTTGAGTCGTTCTACACCGCCAACCACGGTTTGGCCGACAGCCATCGCAGCGTGGGCCTGGGTCTTTCGCTCTGCCGCTCCATTGCGCTGGCGCATGGCGGTAGCATAGAGGTTGCCGCGGCGGACCCGCACGGCTCGGTCTTTACGATTGAGCTTCCCGTCGCCGACGTTTCGTTTGATAAGGAGTAGCGCCGTGCCGAACTCTGCCGTAAAACCGCTCATCTTGGTTGTTGAGGACGACCCCGCTGTCCGCAACCTTATCGTTGCCGCGCTCGAGACGCACGGCTTGCGCCATATGGCCGTGGAGACCGCCCATGCCGCCATCGCCGCCGCCTCGTCGCAGGCGCCGAGCATTGTGCTGCTCGATCTGGGCCTGCCCGATATGGACGGCGTCAAGGTGGTGGAGTCGGTGCGCGCATGGTCGGGAATGCCGATCATTGTGGTCTCGGCGCGCAGCGAGGACGCGGATAAGATTCGCGCGCTCGATGCCGGTGCCGACGACTATCTGACCAAGCCGTTTTCGGTCGAGGAACTGCTCGCGCGCATTCGCACGACGCTCAGGCGCCTTTCGTATGCGCAAACGGGCAGTGTTGCCTCCGAGGGCTCGTTCGATACCGGTGAGCTGCATATCGATTTTGATGCCGGCATCGCCACGATGGATGGCGAGGAACTGCATCTGACGCCGATCGAGTATAAGCTCCTGTGCCTGCTGGCGCATAACGCCGACAAGGTGCTGACACACCAGTCTATCCTGCATGAGATTTGGGGCACGGCAACTAAGAGTGACCTGGCAAGCCTGCGCGTCTTTATGGGTACGCTGCGCAAGAAGATCGAGTCCGACCCCGCGCATCCGCGCTATATCCAGACGCACGTGGGTATCGGCTATCGCCTGGTCACCCAAGGCTAGATCGCCAACCACCATCCCAATATGAGTTGCGGTGAAACACGGTCTAAATTTGCCTAATTCCAGGCAAAACAGTCCGTATTCCACCGCAACGTTGTCTATTTGCCCTTGGGCTTGCTGGCGTAGAACTTCTTCTTTTTGGACTTGCCGGCAGGGGAGGGTTTGCCGGCAAAGTTGGACTTGCCGTTGCCGCGCGGCCCCTGGTCGCCTGCCTGCGCGTGCGCGGGCGCTGCCGCGCGAGGCTTGCGGGCCTCGGGGTTGCGCAGCTCCTCGACGCGCTCGGCAATTTCCTCGGCGCTAAAGCCGACCTCTGCCATGGCGTCCTCGATGGGCAGGCGGCGCACGATATAGCAATGATGCACCTTCTGGTTGCGTGCGAAATCCTCGGGGATGGTCTGCGCCGTAATGTCCTCCAGCACCACGCCCGCACGCGCGAGCTTGCGCGTTTCGGGGCGGAAGCCGCGCAGGTTGCAACTAAAGATGGCATGGCCGCCCTGTGCGAGCAGGCGCGATACGCCGGCCAAAAGCTCAACATGGTCGCGCTGGACATCCCAGGTGCGGCGGCCCATCTTGGACGAGTTCGAGAACGTGGGCGGGTCGACAAAAATCAGATCCCAGCGGTTGCGCGTCTGGCGCTGGTCGCGAATCCAGGCGAGTACGTCGTCGCGCACAAAATGATGCTGAGGGCCCATAAAGCCGTTCTGGCGCATATTGCGCTCTGCCCAGTCCAGATAGGTGTTGGAGAGGTCGACCGTCACGGTCTCCTCGACGCCGCCGTCGGCTGCGTAGCAGGTGGCGGTGCCGGTGTAGGCAAATAGGTTGAGGAAGCGGCGCGCCTGCTTGGCGTGCTCGCGCACCAGGTTGCGCGTGACGCGATGATCCAGGAAGATGCCCACATCCAAATAGTCGTCAAAGTTGACGGCAAAGGTAAGGCCGCCCTCTTCGATGAGCGGCAGACGACGGCGCGCGATGTTGGCGCGCTCGCCCGATGCGCCTTTGCCGGCGCCCTGCTTGCCGTACTGCGAGCCGCCGCGCGAGCGCATGCGGGCCTTGGCGTGCACATGCTCGGCGGGAACATCTAGGATGCGCGGCGCGATGGCCAGAATGTCGAGCATGCGGGCCTGGGCTAGCGCGGGATCGATGGTCTTAGGCGCGGCGTACTCGGCGATGACGAGCCAGCGGCCCGGCGTCTGCGGGCAGCCCTCGTACAGGTCAATGGCGGCGGAGTAGTCGGGCAGGTCGGCATCGTAGACGCGGTAGCAGCTCACGCCCTCGCGCTTTGCCCACTTTCGACGCAGACGGGCGTTCTTGCGCAGGCGGTTGGCGAACTGCTCGGACTCCGGGATGAGCACGGGCAGCGGCTTGCCGTCGCCCAAGTCGAGCGTGGCGGTAGGTTCGGACATGGGGGTGTCGGCAGCTTCGTCCACGGCGTCCGCGGACTGTTCCTCGGCATCTACGCTGGTCGAAGCCTCAAACGCCGCGGCGGCCTGCTCGAGCGAAGGCCAGACTTCGACGGTCGCCTCCTCGTTGTTGGGCATGACGGCAATCGAGCGCTCGGGCTCGGCGTGGAGCGCGCGGGCCAGCAATCCGTCGCGGGTGAGCGCGGCGACCGGTGCCGAGGCAAGC
>CAJMHW010000039.1 GCA_905213325.1 Collinsella aerofaciens | reverse complement strand
ATGCGAACCTCCAGTCCGGACCGCTTCACGGTCCAACTTTCTGTCCGCACCCCCATTCGAGCCAAAAGTGGGAGATTATCCACTCTCGTTCTAATCTAGTTACGGTGCCGTATCCCCGAACTACATCAAGTTGCAAACAGCTGCTGCGAAGGCAACGGGGTCCTCGGGCAGAATGCCCTCGACCAGCAGGGCCTGGTCATAGAGCAAACCGGAGTACTGCTTGATCTTGTCGGCGTCGCCCGCCTTCTGAGCGGCGACGAGCTTGGAAAAGACCGGGTGCTTGGCGTTGAGCTCGAGCACGCGCTGGCTCTTGGGCATACCGTCGGGCGCACCCTCGGGACCCTTCTGGAGCACCTTCTCCATCTCGAGCGAAAGCGGGCCCTCGGTGGTGATGCACGCGGGAGCATCGGTCAGGCGCGCAGAGACGGCAACCTTCTCGACCTTGTCGCCGAGTGCCTCCTTTATGGCGTTAAAGAGGTCCTCGTTCTCCTTGGTGGCGTCCTCGGCCTCCTTTTTCTCGTCCTCGGTCGCCAGGTCAAGATCACCGGTTGCGACGTTCTTGAGCTCCAGGTGACGATCCTCAACCTCGGGCTCGGCACCATCGGCCACGGCCTTCTCGGCAGCCTCGCGGGCGGCATCGTCCTCGTAGATCTTGGGCATATCGGCGGCAACGTACTCACGCATAGCCTGGAACGTGAACTCATCCACATCCTGCGTCAGCAGCAGCACGTCATAGCCGCGGTCGAGCACGCCCTTTACCACGGGCATCTTGGCCAAGCGCTCGCGCGAGTCACCGGCGGCGTAGTAGATGGCCTTCTGATCCTCGGGCATGCCCTTGGCATACTCGGCCAGGGTAATCATCTTCTGTTCCTTGGCAGACCAGAACAGTAACAGGTCGGCGAGCTCATCGGCCTTCATGCCATAGCTCGAGTAGATGCCGTACTTAAGACCGCGGCCAAAGTTCTCAAAGAACTTCTCGTAGGCCTCGCGGTCGTTGTCACGCATATCCTCAAGGTCGGCGGTAATCTTCTTTTCCACACGCTTGGCGATGGCCTTGAGCTGACGGTTCTGCTGCAGCGTCTCGCGCGAGATGTTGAGCGACACGTCGGCGGAATCCACGACGCCGCGGACAAAGTTGTAGTAGTCGGGCAGCAGGTCGTCGCACTTCTCCATGATCAGGACGTTGGAGCTGTAGAGCGCCAGACCCTTCTCGTAGTCCTTGCTGTACAGATCGAACGGCGCGCGTCCCGGCACAAACAGCAGGGCGTCATACTCGAGCGTGCCCTCGGCGTGGAAGCTGATGGTGCGCGCAGGATCGTCAAAGTCGTGGAACGTGGACTTGTAGAACTCGTCGTAGTCCTTCTGCTCGACATCGGAGCTGCGCTTCTTCCAGATCGGTGTCATGGAATTGACGGTCTCGAGCTCCTGGTAGTCCTCGTACTCGGGCTTGTAATCGTCGCCGGCGTCCTCGGGCTTGGGTTTCTGGCGGCTCTTGGACACCATCATCTGAATCGGGTAGCGCACATAGTTGCTGTACTGCTGAATCAGGCTCTTGAGACCCCACTCGGTCAGGAAGCGATCGTAGGTCTCGGCCTCGCCGTCGGCATCGAGCTTCTCGTTCTCGCGCAGCGTCAGGATGACATCGGTACCGTGCTCGGCGCGCTCACCGTCCTCGATGGTGTAGCCCTCAAGACCGTCGGATTCCCACACATGGGCGACATCCTCGCCATAGGCGCGGCTGACGACCTTCACATGGCTGGCAACCATAAAGGCAGAGTAGAAGCCCACGCCAAACTGGCCGATGATGTCGACATCGGAGCCCTGCTGCTCGGCGTTCTCGGTCTTAAACTCCTCGGAGCCGGAATGGGCGATGGTGCCCAGATTGCGCTCGAGCTCCTCGGCGGTCATGCCAATGCCGTTATCCGAGATGGTAATGGTGCGGGCGTCTTTATCAAAGGAGACGCGAATGGCCAGGTCGCCCTGGTTGATCTTGACGCTCGGATCCTGCAGGCTCTTAAAGTTGAGCTTGTCGACGGCGTCGCTCGCGTTAGAGATAAGCTCGCGCAGGAAGATTTCCTTATTGGTGTAGATGGAGTTGATCATGAGGTCGAGCAGTTTTTTGCTCTCGGTCTTAAATTGACGCATGTGCAGTCCTTTCGCGCTACCCCCGTCCGCAAAAACGGCCCGGTTGCCCGAGCCGCATCGCAGACCTGCTATGTTCAGACTTAGATTTTATAACCCAATAGCGCGCATATATACATACGGAATCGAAAAACTGTATGTCCGAGCGCTCCAATGCGTCAATTGCCAAGGAGTGTCCCCAGCTGCCGGCAGAAAAGGAACGTCCCTATCTGCCATCTACGCGCTTGGCCATCCAGACATGGGGCTGGCCCTCGTCTTCGTAATCTACCGGGGCAATTTGCGTGTAGCCCGCCTTTACATAGAGCGGCAGCACGTATTCCTGCGCATGCAGCTTAATAAGCTTGGCGCCGGCATCGCGTGCACACGAAGCACTGGTCTCCACGATCGCACTCGCCAGTCCGCGACGACGCATAGCCGGCAGCACGGCGACGCGCCCCATAATGTAGGTCTCCCCCGCCGCAACGCCTTCGTCCATGTCGCATGCCGGCAACACCGGGGCCTCTGCGTCAGCCACGCGCTCAAGCTCTTCGGGAAACACGCGCGAGCAACCGGCAAGCTCGCCGTCTACATAGAGCGTCACATGAATGCAGTTTGGATCCTCGTCGATAGCGTCGAACTCATTCTCGTAGCCCTGCTCGTCCATAAAAACGACGCGGCGCACCAACGCCGCGTCATCAAAGCATCCCGTCTTAAGTTGGATATCCATGGCTGCCCTTTCATTCAATGCGAACGTTAGGGACAGATATTAGCGAAAATGAGCTCCGCGCACGCTAAACTTCGCGCGAGCCTTCGCCAGGCAGTCGTAATGACCCACGTTATGGGCATCGCTCGCGATGAAGCTGTACAGGTTCTGATCGAACAGGCGCTGTGCCGGCTTTTTTTCGCGACCAAAGCGACCGCCGGCAATAAAGTCCGCCGAAGCCTGCAGCTTGCAGCCCATATCGACCAGGCGCTCCGCCACGCTTACATCCTTTTGAACCGCACGATAGCGCTCAGGATGAGCGATGATCACCTGGTAGCCACGGCACTGCAAATCGTAAATCGTGTTCTCGTACTCTCTAAACGCATACGCATCGGCATGCGTCGAAAGCTCGAGCAGAAACTCGTTGGTCCCATCGAAATGCAAGTGCTCCGCAGCATCGATACCAAGCTCAACGAGCTTTCGATGGTTGACCTCGAAGCCCATCTGGAGCGGAAAACCGTCAGCGTTATCACGCAGCAGCTCAAAGGCATCCCACATCTTGTCGTAATCAAAATAGGGATCACGACAGTGAGGAGTGCAAACGATTCTGGTTACACCGGCCCGCTTGGCAGCCTCGAGCATCGCCAAGCTCTCATCGAGATCGGCGGCGCCGTCGTCTACACCCGGCAAGATATGGCAATGAATGTCACGCATAGGTCAGCCTTATCAACTAAACGTTTGCTCGGTTGGTGAAGATGCCCTTTTTGGAAGTCCCCTGATCGTCGGAGCCCTTCTTAACCTTCTTACCGTCCTTGGTGTAGTAAGAATAGTAGTACTCGCTGGTCTCGGTCTCACAGTAATTCATGACGGTACCGATGAGCTTGACCTTTTCGGACTTCTTAAGCTGGCCGATGGCGTTGAGTGCCTCCTCGCGCTTGGTGAAGTCCTCGCGCACCACGAACAGCGTGCCGTCGGTCAGGCTGGCAATCTCGGCAGCATCGATGAAGGTGCCGACCGGAGGAGCGTCGAAGATGACGTACTGGAACTTGGCAGACAGCGCCTTGACCAGCTTGGCAAAGCGGTGAGAAACGATGATGTCGGCAGGATTGGGAATGTGCGGCTCGGCATCGAGGAAGTAGAAGTTCTTCTGACCCGTCTCGACAATTGCCTGGTCAATGGAGATCTGCTCGGAAAGGACCGCATAGAGTCCGCCGCGCGAACGAACGCCGAGCATATCGGAAAGGGACCTGCGGCGCATATCGGCCTCGACCAGGAGCACGGACTTGCCGCTCGTGGCGATAGCCTGGGCAAGGTTGATGGAAACCGTAGACTTGCCCTCGTTGGGAATCGAGGACGTGACGGTAATGGTGCGAATGGGGTCGTCCACGCTCGCAAAGCGGATGTTGGCCAGAAGGGTCTTGGCGGCATTCTGTACAACGAGCTTATCGGTGTTCTTTGCCTTAGCCATGCCTATTTACCACCTTTCATAGCCGGAATTCGGCCAACAACGGGAATGCCCAGGAGCTCTTCTGCCTCTTCGGCACCGCGGATGCGGGTATTGAGCATGTCTGCCAAAACGACATAGGCAACTGCGATAAAGATACCGGCGAGGAACGCGACAGCAACGTACAGCATACGCTTGGGACCGCTGGGGGCTTC
Source organism: Collinsella aerofaciens (assembly GCA_905213325.1). Lineage (GTDB taxonomy): Bacteria > Actinomycetota > Coriobacteriia > Coriobacteriales > Coriobacteriaceae > Collinsella > Collinsella aerofaciens_AG. Next base: position 11,442 of record CAJMHW010000039.1, on the reverse strand, counting down.
GGGGGTCTTAGCCTCGTCGATAACGTTGATGCTCTGGGCAGCGCCGACGTTCTGAGCGACCGTACTCACCGAGCTGGCCATGGCCTTTGCGACCTTAGCCGTCTCCTTGGCATCGGTGCCGGTAACCGAAAGCGTAATGACACGCGTGGTGGTCTCGGAGGAAACAGACACCTTGTAGTCATCCAGATCGGTGAGGCCCAGTTCATTGGCTGCGCCGCTCTTAACGCTATCGCTATCCAGCAGCGTGGCGATATCGTTGGAAAGCATCTGACTCGCCGAGAGATCGTTGTAGCTCATCTGACCGCTATCGTCGGTCTTGGCGAGAATGTACATGCTCGTCGTCGCGGTATAGGTGTTGTCCATCGCAACGAAGGACACGATGCCCATGGCGATCGCGCAGACCACCGGAAGGGTGATGACCAGCTGAAGGTGCTTCTTCAGCAGCTGGAACAGTTCGAGAAGGGTCATGCAGCTTGCCTTTCATTTCCCCAGTTCGGATTGACAAAACTGTCCGTATGTTATCGCATCTTTTTACCGAGACCAAACTCTATACATAAGAAACAGGCTCTCCTGTAAAAATGTCGGAAGCAATCGTAAAATTGCACAACAACGCCGCACCCGAAAGTCAAATGCGGCGTCTGCATCAATATCTATGTTATATCGCTATGCGAATGGCTCGTCCTGCTGTATGGGAAACGTCACCGTAATGGTGGTTCCCACGCCCAACTCGCTCGACAGATCGAGCGTGGCGTGATGATACAGGGCCGCATGCTTGACAATGGCAAGCCCCAGACCGGTTCCGCCGCGTGCCTTGGACCTACTCTTGTCCACGCGATAGAACCGCTCAAATACCTTGCCCTGTTCTTCAGGCGCGATACCGATTCCCGTGTCGGCGACCGCAAGGAACGGATGGCCTTCGTCGTTGGTGCCGCACTGCAGCGTAACCGTACCGCCGGGTCGATTGTAGCGGATGGCGTTGCTTGCCAGATTATAGATGAGCTCGTCAATCAAGCGCGACGCGCCCTCGATGACCACAGGCTTGGTCTCATGACTTATCGTCACATTCGCCTGACGGGCGACCTGTTCAAGGCGCTGCTCGACCGCGTAGATGGCACGCGAGAGCTCAATAGGCTCCGTGGACCCAATGGGCACCGCCTCGCCCTCAGCTGCACGCTCGGCCTCGTCCAAGTTAGACAGCGTAAGGATATCGTTGACAAGCGCTGCCAAGCGGCCCGCCTCACGATAGATGCGACCGCCAAAGTTGCGCAGGTCGCCCTCGCCCTCGACCATGCCGTTTGCGATGAGCTCGGCATAGCCCGAAATCGCCGTAAGCGGCGTCTTGAGCTCATGGGTGATATTCGCCGTGAACTCGCGGCGCATACGGTCGTTGTCCGCCAGCACCGCCATTTGGCGCTTGAGCTCCTGGCGCTGCGACTCAATACGCTCAAGCATGGGGACCATCTCGGCATAGGCGTGCTCATAGCTACGGCGTGGGTGGTCCAAATCCACCTCTTGCAAAGGCGCGATGATGGCACGGGACTCGCGGCGCGCCATAAAAAACGAGAGTACCGCACCCGCTGCTGCGATAAGCAGCATCGGCGCCACCATCGACAGCAAAATCGCCGCAACGCCAGGCTGGGCCTGCGCCAAGCGGACAACCTGGCCGTTATCAAGGGCGACGGCGCGATACAGCATAATCTCGTCGAGCGTAGAGCTTGCGCGCTCCGCGGAACCCGAACCACTCTCAAAGGCCTCGATGACCTCGGGGCGATCGCCATGGTTGGGCAGTGTGGAAGGCGACGCCTCGTTGTCGTAGGCAACCGATCCATCCTTGTTAATCAGCGTGATGCGCAAGTCCTCTCGATCGAGGCTACGCAAGAACGGGATGGGCTCCTGCTGCTCGTCGAGGGCGGCAGCAATGAGCTCGGTTTCTTGCGCCAGGTTGGCACTCGTGGCATCCGCCAAGGTGTTTTGCACAAAGAACGCACCCAGCACCGTAAACGCCACGATAACCGCCATGGCGCAGACAAAGATCGTCACAAAAACGCGGTGCGACAGCGTATGTTTTCCCTGGGGGGCGAAGACCACGGGTTACTCCTCCGATGCGGTGGCCGCGGTGTCGTCACCTTCGGCACCATCACCGGCAGAAGGCTCGGCCAAGCGGTAGCCCACGCCGCGCACGGTCTCGATGGCGCTGGCATGCTCGCCCAGTTTTTGGCGAAGCGTCTGCACGTGCACGTCAACGGTGCGCGAACCGCCGTCGAAGTCCCAGCCCCACACGCTCTGCAGCAACGACTCGCGGGTAAAGACCACGCCGGGCTTGCGCATGAGGTACTCGAGCAGGTCGAACTCGCGCAGGGTGAGCTTAAGCGACTCGCCGGCAACAGTCACCTCACGATGGCTGGGCGAGAGCACAATGTCGCCCACGCTGAGCACATCGCTTGCCTGTTTGACCATGCCGCCGCGACGCAGCAGTGCGCGGCAGCGGCTGGCGAGCTCCATGAGCGAAAACGGCTTAGTCAGGTAATCGTCGGCACCGCCATCGAGCGCCATCACCTTGTCGAGCTCGGTATCCTTGGCGGTAAGCATCATGATGGGCACCGTCGCCGTCAGGCGATCGGCACGCAGTCGACGCATAATCGCCAAGCCATCGGTATCGGGCAGCATGATGTCGAGCAGGACGGCATCGGGTACCCGTCGCGCCACGGCAGCCTTAAACTCACCGTCGCACGAAAAGCCTTCGGCCTCAATCCCCTGCTTGCGCAGCGCATAGACCGTCAAATCCCTGATGTTGTCATCGTCCTCGACGTAATAGATCATGTTGAACCCCTTTGCGGCCGGCATGACCGCATCTTAACCCTAAAGGTACCTTTACTAGATGGTATCAGCCAAAACGCCCCGTCAAATAATCCGCCGTGCGCGGATCGGTCGGATTCTTGAAGAGTTGCGCGGTGGGCGCGTGCTCCACCAGCTCACCCAGCAAAAAGAATGCGACCGAATCGGAGATACGCGCCGCCTGCTGCATATTGTGCGTAACGACCACGAGCGTGCAGGTCTCTTTGAGCTCGCAGGCCAGCTGCTCCACCACCAGCGTCGACACAGGGTCGAGTGCCGAGGTCGGCTCGTCCATCAGCAGAATGTCGGGCTGCACGGCAAGTGCGCGGGCGATGCACAGGCGCTGCTGCTGTCCACCCGAAAGACCCAGGCCCGACTCCTTGAGCTTGTCCTTGACCTCATCCCATAGCGCAGCGCGACGAAGGGAATCCTCGACCAGCCCATCCAGCACAGCGCGATCGCGCACGCCCATGCCGCGCGGCCCATAGGCGACGTTGTCGTAGATGCTCATGGGAAACGGGTTGGGGCGCTGGAACACCATGCCCACGCGCTGGCGCAAACGGCAGATGTCGTAATCGCCCAGGATATCTTGACCATCGAGCGCAATCTTGCCCTCGATGCGGCAATCCTTGATGCCGTCGTTCATGCGGTTAAAGCAGCGCAGCAACGTGGACTTTCCGCAGCCCGAAGGCCCGATGAACGAGGTGATCTGCTTGTCGCGGATCTTGATATTCACGTCCTTGAGCGCATGATGGTCGCCATAGAACAGGTCGAGGCCCTCGACATCGATGCGCGTCGGCGAGGCGGCAAGATCCTCTGCCGTGGGGCGAGTCGCATCCCCAACCTCGCGCTCGTGCGCGGCCTCGGCCTGCGCTTTCATGAGTTCTTCAAGCTCCGTGGGCTCCACAGCCGCAGCAGCCGTCATACCGCATACCTCCACATCGATATCAATTCAGCAGTATCGATAGTAGGAATCGCGGCTCATATGCACGTGAGCGCATTGTCAAGTGTTTGTAAGGGCACACTGGCTATGCGGCGGGCAGCTCGATGGTGAATATCGTGTGTTCGGGCGTCGATTCACATGCAACGGTACCGCCGTGCGCGCATACGATCTCCTTGGCGATGGCAAGCCCCAGTCCAGCGCCGCCGCGATTGGTCGCACGCGCCGCATCCAGGCGATAGAACTTCTCAAAGATCACCTTGAGCTTTGCCTCAGGGATGGGATCGCCCTGATTGATAAAGCGCACGCGCACGCCACCGCCGTCCCGGCGTCTGGCCTCGATCGTGATGGTCGAGCCCTCATAGCTATAGGCAACGGCATTTTTCATGATGTTGTTGAACACGCGAGCCATCTTGTCGCCATCCACGAGCACCGTCAGGTCCTCGCGAATATCAACTTGGGCTTCCTTATGCTGCTCGTTGAGGATGGGATAGAACTCGTCAGCCACCTGAGCCAGCAGCAACCCCAGATCAACATAGCCGCGCGTGAGCACGATATCGTGGAAGTCAAAGCGCGTGATATCGAAGAACTCTTCGATGAGTGCATCGAGCCGGTGCGCCTTGTCGAGAGCCACGCCCGTAAAGTGCGCACGTTGCTCAACCGGCAGCTCAGGAGCCTCTTGCAGCAGCGAAAGATAGCCCACCACACTGGCAAGCGGGGTGCGTAGGTCATGTGCCAAGTACGTGACCAAATCGTCCTTGCGATGCGACTCGTCACGCAGAGCTTGCTGCACCTTGCGCCCACGGTCACGCACGCGGTTAAGGGCGCCCTCGACCTCCAAGAAGTCGCCGTCAATGTTGTCCCAGGTGTCGGGGTGATCGATCAGGCGATCTTGAATACGAGCGGCCAGCACACAATCGGCATGCTGCTCGCCCTGTTCGTAGCCCTGGTAGTACAGGGCGCGGCCGCACAAGAACAGCACGCACGCGGCAAGCGCCAGCACAAAGCCAAGCATGTTGAATACAAAGCCGGCATCGAACAGCACCGGCCCTTCGATGCCGCCGAGCGCCATGGCGCCAATCGCCAACGTCATGGCCCACGCGGCGCCGCCAATCACCATGCAGCGGCGCACGATCTCAAATCGATCGATCAGCAAAAAGCCGACAAGCAGCACCGCCAAGATTCCAGCGATGTTATCAATGCCAATCAGCAGCAGGCTCAGCAAAAAGAGCAGCACCGTTGCAAGCGCGCGGTTGTCGACGACCGACCTCACGTATTCAAAGAGTCGATCGGGCACCTCGAACGCTTGTCTATCGTCTTTTGTCATATCAAGATCCTCACAAGCGAAAAGCGTTATTCGATTATGTAGCCGACGCCCCAGACGTTTTTGATAAAGCGCGGCTTTTGTGCGTCGTCGCCAATCTTTTCGCGCAAGTGGCGAATGTGCACCATCACCGTATTGTTGGAGCCGGGCATAAAATCCTCGTTCCACACCGCACGGAACAGGTCCTCCACGGCCACCACGCTGCCGCGATGCTCGACCAGATACAGCAAGATTGAATACTCGGTGGGTGTGAGGCGTACCGGTGCACCGTCCACCGTCACGGAACGAGCGTCGCGGTTGATCTCCAAGCCGTCGAGCTGAATGGTCGGCGACTCGGCCGCCTGTGCACGGCTACCGTAGCTGGTGTAGCGGCGAAGCTGAGCGTGCACGCGCGCGACGAGCTCCAGCGGACGAAACGGCTTAACCACGTAATCGTCCGCGCCAAGCGAAAGGCCCTCGATCTTGTCTTGCTGGGCATCGCGCGCCGTCAGCATGATCACAGGATAGGTATGGCTGGAACGGATCGTACGCAGCAGCTCAAACCCATCGATATCGGGCAGCATGACATCCAGCAGCGCCAGATCGAACTCCTGCTCCAAGATTGCCTTGGCAGCATCGGCCCCGCTATAGGCAATCTGGACGTCAAAGCCTTCTTTTGTAAGGTAGATGCCCACTAGGTCGGCAATGGCCTTCTCGTCATCAACTACCAGTATGCGCTCGTTCATGCGTGCTCCTCTCGCGCTCCATTATGCCCGAGGGGGCGCCCGTCACACACAACAAGCGTGGGTGATTAAGTCGGCCTTAAGCACCCTTGTGCCCGTTCGGGCGCGGATGTGGGCCACGCACGCACGCGATGATCGCCGACGCCGGCAAACGATATACTCTAGTTTCAGAAGAGACCATCCCGTCGAAAGCGAAATCCGTGAAGTCCCTCACCTCTTTTGCAAAGCGCTCAGCCCAGCTTGCCGCCGGCTTTGTCTGCGCTATCGCCCTTGCCGCTGGCGTGCCCACCGTCGCCGGCGCCCAAGTGCTCACGACCGACAATGTTTGCGGCAAAACCGCCGATGTGCGCGGTATCACGGCCGAAAACCTGCCCGATATCGATGCGACCAATGCCCTCGTCATGGGCAAAGACGGCACCGTCTACTATGCCCGCGACGCCGATGAACAGGTCAAGATTGCCTCGATCACCAAGGTCATGACCGCAATCCTAACCGTCGAGAATTGCAAGATGGACGAGAAGGTCACAGTGAGCAACGCCGCGGCCACCGTGGGTAATTCGACCGCCGGCTTGCTCGAAGGCGACGAGCTTACCGTGGAGCAGGCACTGCGCGGCCTGATGATTCCCTCGGGCAACGACGCCGCCATCGTGCTCGCCGAATATGTGGGCAAGAAGATCGACCCTAAGACCAAAGACGCCGAGGCCACATTTGTGAAGGCCATGAACGAGCGCGCTAAGAAGCTCGGCTGCACCGGTACGCTTTTTGAAAACCCGCATGGTCTGGACTTTGATGAGTGGGCTGGCGATATGCACTCAACCGCACACGACGTAGCGCTGATGATGCAGGAGGCCATGAAAAACGACACGATCCGCGAGGTCGTAGCGAGCGAGGATTCCTGGATCGAGGTCACGGGCGCCGACGGCACCGACCATTCGCATTCCATGGACACGCATAACTATTTGCTGGGCCAAGATGGCAACATCGGTGGCAAGACCGGCACCACCGACGATGCAGGCTATTGCTTTACGAGTGCCTACAACCGCGATGGTGACGAAATCTACACCGTCGTTTTGAACTCCACCACCACCGACCAGCGCTTTACCGATACCGCAACCCTTGCCAATTGGTACTACGGTCACAAGGTGACGGTCGCGATCGCCAACACGCAGGAAAAGACCGCCAACGGCAACCCGCTTATGGCGCGCATTGGCCAAACCGACTGGACGGATAAGACGATCGACGCCACACTCGCCGATCCTACGGCGCAAGCGACCGTGTTTTCCCTTGCCGGCGAGGTGACCGAAAAGGTTAGCCACGACGATCTTTCGGGCACGGTGCATGTGGGCGACAAGGTGGGCAGCGTTACGCTCAAGCAGGACGGCACCAAGATCGCCGTCATGGACCTGGTTGCCGACGAGGAAGGGGCAGGGCCGAATCCCATTGAGTGGCTCCTTGTGAAGCTCGACCGCCTGGGCCGCCGCATCGACAACCGCCCACTCACGGCAGAAAGCGAGACCGTCGCCAAGGCGCCCGAGATGTAAGATCGAAGAACAATACACTCGCTGAAAGGAGGCGTCCAACGGGGCGCCTCATTTTTTGAGGGTTCGAATCCCCAGCGCCCTTCCTCGATAATAAAAAAGGGCCCCCGATGGGACCCTTCTTTAAGGTTAAACTGGCGGAGAGCTGGGGATTCGAACCCCAGATGCCCTTTTGGGGCATACTCGCTTAGCAGGCGAGCACCTTCGGCCTCTCGGTCAGCTCTCCGTAACAGCCGTTCTATAGTAACCAAACAGCCAAGGATGGGCAAGAGGAAATTTTCTAATTGCCTAGAGGCCTTTCCTCCTTGCAGTTTTCGCCCCTACCCCAGCGAGCGACTGAGGGAGCCGAGCTCATCGTTACCCATGGTGCGCCACATTTGGAAGATGCAGACGCGCGCCAGGAAAAAGAAGCCGTTATCGACCAGCTGCATGGCGGCATCCGCCAGCTGGTTGGTCACGGCGGACACGGGAGGCAGCTCGAGCCCGGCCTTCCGGATGGTCTCAACCGCATCCTCGAACGTCGGCGGCTCATTGACGCCCATCTCGTTCATAAGGCCCTGCATTTCCTCCAGCGCGCTGCTACCCGACTCCTCGCCGCGCGGCACGAGGCGGTAGCACGCCAACGCGAGCTCGAGCTGGTCGCAGTTCCAATAGGCAAACGCCAGACGATAGAACAGATAACCGATTGCGGAACGGTCACTGGCAATGCGCAGACCGTGGCGCGCCACCTCGATAATCTCGTCAAAGCGCTCCAGGCGCGCCAGCACGTTGATGAGCGCAAAGTGCGACTGCATGGACGAGCGAGCCAGATCGTAAAGACGACGCACCTCGGGCAATGCCCGTTCAAAATCCTCCTGCTCGGCGTAATAACTGCAGATCTCGTGCTGGGCAAAGTACAGCGCATCGGGAGCACGCAAAATACGAACGGAGCGGTCTTCCTCCATTACCGGCAGCACCATGCGTACCAGCTGGTTGTCGCAAAACTGCGTCTGGACCGGACCCGTTGCCAAAAGCTCGGCAACGGCGCACTTAGCCTCCAACTCCTCAACAAGACGGGAGAAGCCCTCAAACGCGCTTGCACGGTCAACTTTTGCCTGCTCGCGCAACTCAACGACGCGCGCCACATACGGGTCGTCGTCCATCTCCATAACCTCGAGCTCATCAGCCGTATCGGCAAGCAGCAGGTCGCGCAACGCCGGCGGCAGCGAACGGTGGTCGTCACGCGGGCGAGCGTGAACCTCTGCAGGCTCAATCGCATCCGGCGCGTCCGACTCATATGCCTCAAGCATGCGCTTGCACGGCATATCGTCCATATCCATGCTCTCAAGATCCTTGGCGACAGGCACGCAATTGGCCAGATAGGCCGCACGCCCAAAGGAATATGTTGCAATGACGCGCTCGTCCTGCTCGCCGTCGGGAGCCGCAATCTGAACATAGCAGCGCGCAATGCAGGCACCTGCGGCAAAACACGCCGCCGCCAGCGTCAGCGCCACGCGCGCGTCGTGCTCCGCGGCCCAAATCACACGCGCGTTCTCGTCCAACTCGCGCCAGACATCCTCCCGGGCGTCGTATTCACGTTGTGGTATGGCATCCACGACAGAGTGCCCAAACCGAACGAGCATAATCCCCTCGGCAACGTTTGCCCGATAGGTATAGTCGAGCCGTGTGACCACGTTAAGCGCCTCGACGATACGCGCGAAACGGGTACGCACATCCCACTCACCGCCCGGCTGGCAAGCTACCGTTCCGGGTTTGCCCCACGGGTTGTCGCTCGAGGTCGTATCGAGCAGTCGGGGAACATCGTTGGTCGTCTTGGCGATATGCCACGCATCAAAGAGCGCGCAGCCCTCAAGGCTCGGCGAGGATGCCGCGGGGGCCAATCCGGCCCCGATGCGCTCAAGGATGCCGGAGAGGCGGTTGAGACGGCACTCGATGGCAAGCAGCATGTCAATCTCGTCCTGGTCCAGCAGGCTACGATCAAAATTGAGATAGAACAGCTTTGAGCGGTCGATACGCGCTAGGCTCATTTCGGACTTGGCAGCAATGGTGCGCAGGCGGGGCAAGTCGATCTCGCTCATCAGGGCGGCGGCATAACGCTCGATACCGCTCGGATTCTCGGCATGGTCAACACGGTAAAGCAGCGTCTCGATAGCATCGGGGAGCGGTGCCGTGTCAAAGCCCAAAAACACCTCGACCGGCTCGGGCAACTTTACGAGTTTGATCTTGTCGACAACGTTTTGCATGCCTGCATCGAGACCGTCGACGCCCGCCGTGTTCGCAAGAGCGCTTTCGGAGTTGGCAAATATCACGTAGCGCAAGAACATCGAGGCCATGAACTCGCCGAAAGGAAGGGCGCGGGTCGAATTCCATGTCTCGTGGTCGGACTGCTCGCGCATGGGGCCTTCGGGAGAGCCGGCAGTTCGCGCACACGCGCGCATTGCACCGTTAGCTTCCCTCACCATAATCTCGCCAATACTGGAATCGGACTCGTGAAGGACCAGCTCCATGTCAGGGTCCTCGGGCAACGGTACTTCCCGAACAGGACGATCAACCTTATAAACCTTGCCCGACACGCTCACGTAGCCCAAGAGCGATATGTGAGTTTTGCCGACGAATTCGACGACATAGCACGACTCTTTGGGGTCCTCGCCAAAGACTTTCCAGACAACACCATATGAGCGCCCCGCAGGCTGCTCTGGCATCGATGGAAAACGCTTTTTGGGGTCGAGAAACCTGAGCTTGTATGTCGGACGCTCTGCCACGAAATATCACCCTGATCAGTCGTTGAAAGAAGGAGTGGTCGCGGATGGGCCGCGACACCTACTCGGAATCTTACACGAGTCGATAAGAAATAGTCCGCTTCACGCTCGCGCCTCGACCGAGGTTCGAATCCATGGGATGCCGACGTAAAAGAAAAGCCCCCGTTGCCGGAGGCTTTAAGTTCAAATGGTGCGGCGTATAGGATTCGAACCTATGACGTTCTGATTCGTAGTCAGACCCTCTATCCAGCTGAGGTAACGCCGCGACTTGTTGATTATTATGCACATGGACTGAATAATGGTCAAGCATTTTTTCAAAAAAGTTTATTGAATTGGATTTTTACTCATTTGAAGGAATCGATCGAGTTTCGTTCATTCGATGGGCTAGAGGATGCTGCCGCTGTTGACGGACGAGCAGACGCGCTTGCCGCCCCATTCGGCCTTCCAGCTCGAGCTGCCGGGGTTGCCGCTCCTGTAGAAGCGCGACCTCTCCACCTCGAACTCGATGACGTTCTGGCCGTTCGAGTGCCCCCACTTGTTGCATCCCTGGTCGTTGGGGTTCTTCGCGTCGGCGATGACGCACTTGATCACGGTGCCGTCCGACAGCGTGAAGTCGACCTTGTCGCCGACGCGCCCGTACGTCGTCGTGCAGGCGATCAGGTAGCGGCCGTTGTAGGTCGCGATATCGTCGTCGTACTTCGCCCCGGCGAGCGACCACTTGGAGTGGACCGCCGCCTGCGACGTCCCTGCCGCCCACGCGGTGTCACGGCCGTTGACGTAGCAGCCGCGCGGGGTGTAGAAGGTGACGGAGTACCCGCCGTTGCCGTACTGCTCGGGAATGGTGACGCCCGCCCCTCCGGTCGGACGCAGGATCGTGTCCCAGGCGTCGTTCCAGTAAGACCCCAGCGAGACCTCGTCTCCCGACGAGTCGCCGTCGGCGCCGTCGAGGTCTTCGTGCGCGCCGTAGTCCTTGCCGTCGCCGGCATAGATCTCCGTGTGCTGCTCGGTGTTGATGAGGATGTCGCCGCGTTGCAGGGAGTCCATCTTCCCGTCCCACTCGACCTTCTCGAAGCCCGCCTTGAGCAGAGGTTCCGCCATGGTGGAGGTGGTGAACGGGTGCGTACCCAGCTGCTCGGTCGTGCAGTAGCCCGAATCGACGAGGCAGTAGTAGACGAACGACGAGCAGTCCATGTTGGGGTTGTGGCAACGCGTGGACTGCGAGTACCCGATGGAGTCGTCGTCGACGTATCGCTGCGCCTGGGCCAGGTAGCCCTCGGCGCTGCCGCCGGAAGAAGATGTGGCGGCACCGCCGATGACCGCGCTG
>CAJMHW010000038.1 GCA_905213325.1 Collinsella aerofaciens | reverse complement strand
ATGCGAACCTCCAGTCCGGACCGCTTCACGGTCCAACTTTCTGTCCGCACCCCCAGCTGTTTTCATCATAGAACTTTCTTTCACCCCTTTTTCACCCCTCTATCGTCTATTTAGCCCTATCTATACAGAAACAGGTCAGACGATTTATACCGTCTGACCTGCAATTTCTTCTGGTGCCCCCGGTGCGATTCGAACGCACGACACCCGCTTTAGGAGAGCGGTGCTCTATCCCCTGAGCTACGGAGGCATGTTGTACTAGTGTAGCAGATTTACGCCGTTGTAATACAGCGTATAGCCACTCTTCGAAGTTGCGGTGGAACAGCCCTCCGGAAAGTGTGTCCCACTATCCAGGCAAATTCTGGGTCAAACTTTCCCAATGGGACCTCGCTGGAAACTGTGTCCCAGAATTTCGGCTCGAAACGGGACACAGTTTCCCAAACGACCCCGTTCCGGAAACTACATCCCGGAATCGGCGCTCGAACTGGGATGCACTTTCCCGATCGAGCCCCATGGGAAACTGCGTCCCACTTGGGGGGGGCGCTCTTTAATGACTAGTTGCCTTTGTGGAAGAGGTTTTTGATAACGGAGGGGATGCTCTTGGCGCCCTTGGTCGTTACGTCGATAAAATCGGGCGAACGCACGAGCTTATCCTCATCGACGTACTTACGGACCGCACGAAGCGTCTCTTTGTCATCGCGCGTCGTAAACGTAAAGTGGCCGTTATCCTTGGTAAAGATGGCAAAACGCGTGATCTTCTTGGTGCCGCGCAAAACCTCGGCGGCAATATAGTCGACCTCGTCCCACGGGATTTGAATATAATCCTCGGGATTGCGCTCGTTATAGTACTCGAACGCCTTATTGCCCACCATCACGTTACCGTGGCTGGTAAGCCCCATCAGGCAGGTTGCCGGCGTTGCCAGATCGACCGTGCTGTTCTGAGATTGCGCCATACGCGCCTCGCCCTCCAATTAAAACAATCGGACCGCATCCAGTGTACCCACCGGGTGCGGTCCGTTTCAATGGCTCAAAAGCCCTTACCTAGCAACTCTCGGTCTTAAGCCGAAGCGTGCTTACATGAAGCCGCAGAAGCGACCGATGATGCCGACGGCGAAGAGAGCCAGGATGATGACGATCGGGCTAACCTTCTTCTTGAGGAGCTTGCAGACCAGCAGGGTCAGGCACACGGCGGCAAGGCCGGGGATGAGCTGATCGAGGTTGGCCTGAAGCGTGGTGACCTTCATCTGATCAAGGGCGGTAGCACCGACGGAGTTGTACATCGTCAGCGCTTCCTTGATACCCTCGGAACCGGAAGGCAGGCTAGCCCAGTCGATAAAGGCGCCAGCAGACTGCTTGACCGTGGAGACGATCGGGGTGAAGGAAATGGACACCCAGCGCTCGACCAGGGCGCCGATGATGAACATACCCAGGATGGAAGCGCCCTCGGTGACCTTGCCCATCAGACCGCCGGAGAGGTCCTTGGCGATAGAGGAGCCGACCTTGTAGCCAAACTCCTGCGTGTACCACAGGAAAGCGTAACGGATGATGTTCCACGCGAAGAAGAACAGCAGCGGACCGACGATGCTGCCGGACATGGCCAGGGAAGCGCCCAGAGCGCCCAGAATCGGGCGAAGGGTGAACCAGAAGACGGGGTCACCGACGCCGGCGAGCGGACCCATCATACCGACCTTGACGCCCTGGATGGCGACGTCATCGATCGGAGCACCGTTGGCGCGCTCCTCCTCGAGGGCGAGGGTAACGCCAATGACGGGGGCGGAAACATAGGGGTGGGTGTTATAGAACTCCAGGTGGCGCTTAAGCGCGGCAATCTGGTCATCCTTGCTGGTGTAGAGCTTCTTGATCGCAGGGATCATTGCGAAGCACCAGCCGCCGTTCTGCATACGCTCGTAGTTCCACGAGCCCTGAAGGAACTGATGACGGAAGCAAACCTTCTTACGGTCAGCCTTGGTGAGCTGAATCTTGTTCTCTGCCATATGTATCACTCCCCTCCTACTCGTAATCGTTCAGAATGTCGCCGAGCGGGTCGCCGGAGCCACCGCCCGTGCCGCCACCCTGCTTGGCCAGATCCTTAAGGCCAAGGTAGATGAGGGCAAGGGAGATGCCGATGAGGCCAAGGGCGATCAGCGTGAGCTGAGGGATGGCAGCAAGGACAAAGCCGAGGATGAAGAACGGCCAGGTCTCCTTGGTGGCCATCATGTTGATGACCATGGCGTAACCGACGGAAGCGACCATGCCGCCGCCGACGGCCATGCCGCCGGACAGCCAGTCGGGCATAGCGTTAAGCGCGTTGGTAACAGCCTCGGCCGGGATAACGCACAGAAGTACTGCCGGGATGGCGATACGAAGGCCCTGCATGAGGATGGCAGCGTACTGCCAGCGCTCGATGCCGGAGAAGTCGCCCTTCTCGGCGCAACCGTCCATGGCGTGAGCGATAGCGGTAGCAATGGTACGGCAGATCATGGTCAGGAACAGACCAGCGACCGACAGCGGGACGGCGACGGCGATGGCCGCGGTAACGGCCTTGGCCGAATCAGTGGCGCCACCGTTGAGGGCGAGCACCATGATGATCGAAGAAGCGACCGAGGCCAGAGCGGCGTCAGGCGCGACGGCGGCGCCGACGTTAGCCCAGCCAAGGGCCATCATCTGGAGCGAACCGCCCAGGAGGATGCCCTCCTGAAGGTGACCGGTTACGAGACCGATAAGCGTGCATGCCACGAGCGGCTGATGGAACTGGAACTCATCCAGAATGCCTTCCATACCGGCAAGCAACGCGACAATCGCAACAAGCAGAATAGTGATTGCAGACATGTATCGGACCCTCCTTTACTATGCTTGAGCGGCCAGTTCGGCCTTAGCTTTCTTCAACATGGCGTCGAGATCCTCGGAGGAATCCGAAGGAACCTTGCGGACCTCGAACTTGACGCCCTTGGCCTTGAGGGCCTCGAGAGTCTTAACGTCGTCATCGCCCATGGCGACGGCGTTGGTGACGACGACCTTGCCCTTGGAGTGAGCCATGGAACCGATGTTGACTTCCTTGATGTCGACGCCGGCCTCGATGGCCTTGAGCAGATCCTGCGGGTTCTCGAAGAGCAGCATGGCCTTGGTGTCACCAAAGCGCGTGTCCTTGACGACCTCGGCCATCTTCTTGATGGGCACGACGTTGGCATGGACTCCCGGAGGGGCAGCCTGCTCGATCATGGTCTTGCGGAGCTCGTCGTGAGCAACGCCGTCGGAAACCACGATGATGCGGTTGGGGTTGATCTGCTTGGTCCACGTGGTGGCCACCTGACCATGAAGCAGACGGGTGTCGATACGGACGTGGGCAATCTTGATGTGCCCGTCGCCGATGACCGTTCCCGGAGGGATGGCGCCTGCAGGAGCAGCGGCGGCCGCAGCCGGCTTCTTCTCCTCGGGCTCCAGAGACTCGGGCTTGACGCGCACGCCAGCCTTAGCCTCAGTCACGAGATGTTTTGCGATCGCATGTGCAGTGTTCTTTGCGTCAAAGCGCTGCGAATATGCCTCGATGAGCATAGGCAGGTTGACACCGGTGACGATAGCCCAGGAATCATGGCCCTCGATGAGCCCGCTGATCTGGTTGAACGGCGTGCCGCCCCACAGATCAACGAGGAAGAGCACCTGCTCCTGGTCCTCGAAGGAAGCGATTGCTTCCTCGACCTTGGCACGGAAGTCGTCGGGGCCCATGCTCGGCTCGAGCGAGACCACGGCAACAGACGGCTGATCGCCAAAGACCATCGAGCCCGTCTGCTTGATTCCAGCTGCCAAGTCCCCGTGGCTAGCAAGAACAATACTTACCATCACATAACCTCCTTTTTGTCTACGTATTTCCTACACGACATGAAGGAAGTATACCTGTTTGGTTTGTGGAATTATAGCTAAATTCGCAAAAGGTTGGATTATTTGTTTAAACGTCTAAGTTTGTTACAAATTGATTACGTTGCCGGTTTACAGCTTATTGCCTGCTAAAACGTGATTTGCTGATTGCTTTCAAAGACATATAAAGGTGCACTGTTCGTTAAGACCGCTTTTAGGTGGATCCCAATGCGTCTGCGTGCCACCATTTTGTTTAAACAGACATGACTTGACTAACCGAAGCAAATATGTTTAGAACTCTAGCCCATGTAGTCATTGGATGTTAGGCGATGTGGAGAGGGTTGGCGGCGTCGACGGCATCGGGGGCGTCGGAAGGACCGTCGGGGACAGCGTCTGCCGGGTCCTCGTCGGGGGTCTCGATCTGTTTGATCATGACCTCTTGGCCCTGCAGCAAATAGGTCTCGCCGCTACCGCAATGGGGACAGGTCTTGCCGTGCTCGACCGTCGCGTAGTCGCGGCCGCACGCCTCGCAATGCGTCACGGCCTCGACAGGCTCCACGATAAGCTCCGCGCCCTGCGTGATAGGCTTTTTATCCGCCGCCCAGCGCCAAGCGTCGAGTAGTAGATCGGGGACGACGCCCGAGACCTCGCCCAGCAGCAGCGTGACGCTCGAAACGCGACGCACGCCATGAGCGCGCGCCACATTCTCAACATCGCGAATGATGTGATAGACGATTCCGAGCTCGTGCACTTTTAATTCCTTCCGCCGTTCTACCGAACGGCGGTCGGCTTGACGCTGCGCGAGCCCCAGACGGGCGATCTGCCTTTCAATCGTCGGGCATGGGCAAAAGCCCTATGCCCTCCTCTTTCAAGGCACCTCGCCACGCCTGGGACTCGCTCGCTGTCCAACCGCTCTCTGCGCCGTTCTCCTGCTTGTTGCGTTTCTTACTTCTTCCCGAATTTAATCTTGATGGCGCGCTTGAGCGCGTACTTGCCCAGGCTTGGAAGCTTTTGCTCGTATTTGACCATCGTGGAGCACTCGGGGCGGTCGCGATCCAGATGGATGGCGTCGAACGCGCACTTGGTGGTGCACAGGCCGCAGCCGATGCACTTGTTGGGGTCGACGATCGAGGCGCCGCAGCCCAGGCAGCGGGCGGTCTCGGCGCGCACCTGCTCCTCGGTAAAGGTCTCAACATACTCGCTAAACGGCGCAGCCTTCTCGCGTTCGCGGTCCACATGCGCAACCTCGCGGCTCGCGTTGTCGTAGCTCTCGATCACGACATCGTCGCGGTCGAGCGCGGTGTAGCGGCGCTGGTTGCGGCCGATGGTGAGCGTGGAGCCCGGCTGCACAAAGCGATGGATGGACACGGCAGCCTCGTGGCCGGCGGCAATGGCATCGATGGCAAAGCTGGGGCCGGTGTAGACGTCGCCGCCCACAAAGATGTCGGGTTCGGCGGTCTGGTAAGTCTGGGGATCGGCCAGGGCGCCCTGGCCGCGGCCGAGCTCCACCTTGGAGCCAGCCAGCAGGTCGCCCCACACAATGGACTGGCCAATCGACATGACGACACGGTCGGCATCGACACGGCGCAGATCGTTCTCGTCGTACTCGGGCGCAAAACGGCCCTCGTCGTCAAAGACACGCGTGCAGCGCTTGAAGGTGATGCCGCACACGCGACCGGCCTCGTCCAGGTGAATCTCCTTGGGGCCCCATCCGCAGCTGATGTGCGCGCCATCCTCAATGGCCTCGCGACGCTCCTCCTCGCTGGCAGGCATCTGGGCATCGCTCTCCAGGCAGAACATCTCAACGTGCTCGGAACCCAGACGGCAGGCGTTGCGCGCGACATCGATAGCCACGTTGCCGCCGCCCACCACGATGGTGCGGCCGGGCAGTGCGTCGATCTTGCCACTGTTGACCTCGCGCAAAAAGTCGACGGCCACGGTCACGTCCTCGGCATCCTCGCCCGGAATACCGGCGAGGCGGCCGCCCTGGCAGCCGATGGCAACATAAAAGGCCTTAAAGCCCTGCGCGCGCAGCTCGTCGAGCGTCACATCGCGACCGACCTCCACGCCATAGCGGAACTCGGCGCCCATCAGGCGAATGATCTCGACCTCTGCCTCGATAACGTCCTTCTCCAGCTTAAAGCTGGGAATACCGTAGGTGAGCATGCCGCCCGGGCGCTCGTTCTTCTCGAACACGACGGGCTTGTAGCCCTTCTCGGCCAGATAGAAGGCGCAGGACAGACCGGCCGGGCCGGCACCGATGATGGCGATCTTCTGATCGAAGCCGCCAGCGCGTGTCGGCGTCACCACGGGCGGGACATAGCGGGTCGCGGCATCAAGATCGCGCTGGGCGATAAACTTCTTGACCTCGTCGATAGCCACGGCGGCGTCCACACGGCCGCGAGTGCAGGCATCCTCGCAGCGGCGGTTGCACACGCGGCCGCAGATAGCGGGCAGCGGGTTCTCGCGCTTGATGAGCGCCAGCGCCTCGTCATAGCGACCCTGAGCCGCGAGCTTCAGATAGCCCTGAACGGCGACATGCGCGGGACAGGCCGTCTTGCAGGGCGCGGTGCCGGACTCGTGCGTCTCGATACGGTTATCGTTGCGGTAGTTGGGCGACCACTTGGTGTGGTCCCACTTGGTGGCATCGGGCAGCTCTTGGCGCGGATACTCGGGCACCTGTCCGCTGGCCTTTTTGCTGCAGAGCTTCTGGCCCAGCTTGGCGGCACCGGCCGGGCACACTTCAACGCAGCGACCGCAGGCCACGCACTTGTCCTTCTCGACCTTGGCGACATAGGCCGATCGCGACAGGTTGGGCGTGTTGAACAGCTGCGAGGTGCGCAGGGCGTAGCACACGTTGACGTTGCAGTTGCAGATGGCGAAGATCTTGTTCTCACCGTCGATATTGGTAATCTGGTGCACAAAGCCGTTGTCCTCGGCCTGGCGCAAAATGTCGTAGACTTCCTCGCGCGTCACATAGTGGCCGCGGTCGGTCTCGACCACGTAGTCGGCCATATCGCCCACGGCAATGCACCAGTCGGCGGGGTCGTCGGCGCAGCCCTCGCCCATCACGCGACGGCTCGCGCGGCAGCTACAGGTGCTGGCGGCATACTTACCCTCGTATTTGTCGAGCCAATGCTCGATATGCTCAATCGGCACCGAGGTGCTCGTGGCATCAATGGCCTTCTCGACCGGAATGACATGCATGCCGATGCCGGCGCCTCCGGGCGGCACCATCGGCGTGGCCTTGGACAGCGGCCCCTTGGACGCCTGCTCAAAGAACTTGGCATAGACCGGATGCTCCTCGAGCTGACTCACGCGCATGTTGAGGAACTCGGCGGAACCCGGCACCAGCATGGGTAGCACCCACTGCTTGGCGCGCTCGGGATTTTCCCAGTTGTACTCGAGCAGACCCGTGTAGCTCATGTCGTCGAGCATCTTCTCGATCTGGGCCTCGGGCATGCCGGTGAGCTTGGCCATCTCGGGTAGCGTGTAGGGACGGCGCATCTTCATCTTGCAGAGCACTTCGGCCTGTTCGTCGGTTGCGGCCTCGGCAAACGACCAGTACTCGTAGCCCAGCAGCTCGTCGCGATGCAGTAGACGGTTAGTGCAGTGCTCGCACAGCTTGACGATTGCCTCGCGCGGATGTTCCGGCAGCGGCGGCACGAACTCTGCACCGATATCGGGCTCGGTGTAGCTAATCCCCGGTCCGTTGAGAATCATGGTTGTCCCTTCTCTTGCCACAGCCCGGCGAGACCGCGGCGCCCCTCTTTTTTACAGGCCGGGCATGCCCCCATGCCGTTCACCCGCCATTGTTGACATTGTGTCAAAAATAGTATTGACGAACCGTCAACAATATTCAAGACTGTTAGGCGAACGGTCAGGCAAAAGAGGATGAAAGGCGGCAAAAACATGGGCAACAACATAGCAGATACCTCTGTGGTCGATGCCGTTCCCGCATCCGATAGCGCGGCAAAGCGCCTGACGGGCGACGAACGCCGTCGCGAGATCCTCGATGCCGTACGTACCGTAAGCTCCGAGCTGGGCGTGTCCCACCTATCGGTATCGGCCGTGACCAAGCGAGCCGGCTGCACGCGTTCATTGTTCTACCACTACTTTGCCGACATGGACGCCGCCGTCACCGCCGTCATGGACGAAGCAATCGACGGCTTTATCTCCGAGCTCGAGCAGTGGAACGCCGGCCGCACCATCGGCGATATCGAGGGCGCGCTCGACACCGTCGCCCCGCTCTTCAAGCGCCTGGTCGTCAGCGGCCACGAACTGCCAAGCACGCTCACCTCAAGCAGTGGCGCGCTCTACGGCGGCTTTCTGCACAACGTGGTCCAGCGCGTGGCGCAATACATCTGCGACACCACCGTGGTGGACTTTGTCGCCCATCATGAGCTACGCATCGACCATGTCTACGAGACGTTCTACACCCTCATCATGGGGTTGTTGATGTATATCCGCACGCACCCCGATGTGCCCGACGAGACGGTCAAGGAAATCATCGCCTCGACACTCCACATCGAGGGCTATACCGCCAAGTATCCGGAGCGCATGCCCCAGAACTGACGACATTTGGCCAAACTGCCCGCGATCAGAAGAGGGGCCGCGGGCGTGTGAAAGGAGAGCAGCATGCTGTTCGATGTTTGGGGTAGCGATACCCTTATCCACTGGGCCGGCTGGGCCATGGTCTTTATTGGTCTCATCGTGCTCAACGAGGTCGGCCGCCGCACCAAGCTCGGCGCGGCAATCATCTTTGGCGTGGCTCCGCTGGCCATGACCATCTACTGCGTCGCCATCGCCGTGGGCGTTTCGCAGGGTGCCGAGTGGGCGCTCACCAACCCCACCCATGTGTACCAGAACAGCTGGTTCCACTACGCCAAGGTATACGCGGCGCTCGCCGGTTGCTGGGGCTTCATTGCCATTAAGTACCAGTGGGGAAAGATCGGCAAGGCGCATTGGTTCCGCGCATGGCCGTTTGTGATCGTCGCCATCAACATCATGATCGCCGTCGTGTCCGACTTCGAGAGCGCCTATCACTTCTTTGTCCTGGGCGAGTCCACCTGGGTCACCTCCGAAGGTGCCACGCAGCTGGCCGGCTGGAACAACGTGTTCAACGGCATCGCCGGTATCATCAACATCTTCTGCATGACCGGTTGGTGGAGCGTCTACGCCTCCGAGGATCAGACCGACATGCTGTGGCCCGATATGACCTGGGTCTACATCATCGCCTACGATATCTGGAACTTCTGCTACACCTACAACTGCCTGCCCACCCACTCCTGGTTCTGCGGCTTTGCGCTGCTGCTGGCGCCCACCGTCGCCGCCTTTATCTGGAACAAGGGCGGCTGGATCCAGAACCGCGCCTTTACGCTGGCCATTTGGTGCATGTTTGCCCAGGTGTTCCCCTACTTCCAGGAGGAGTCCATCTTTGTGACCCACTCCACGCTCGACCCCGGCGCCGCCACCGCGGTCTCGATTGCCGCGCTGGTCGCCAACGTCGCCGCGATCATCTACATCGCCTACCGCGCCAAGAAGCTCGGCCGCAATCCCTACAAGCAGGATGTCTTTGAGGGCACCAGCGATTGGGAGAAGGCCACTGCCCGCCGCGCCAAGGTTGATTACGCGCACGCCGAGTAACGTGCCTGGCGCAGACATCGCTTGAGCGCGAAGCAGCATAGCCGGCTCCGCGCAACTCAACGCATTGCAGAGCCCCCGGAATGTGATTCGTTCGCGTTCCGGGGGCCTTTTGCTGCCGCGAGGATGCGGCCGAACGATGCGCTCAGGTTAAATCAAATCTTATATTTCATACGCGCTTTATATGGCTCCATTTTTGGGTACAGTGTTGAGCCGATATTGAGCTTGGGGGATATATGAAAGATGAGACGATGGGCCAAGAGGATGCGGCCCAAGATGCAGAAGCGTGTGCCGAGGCCCTGGAGAGCCTAGACCAGATCGCACTGGCCGAGATTGCGTTTGACGATTCGAGCGTTGATGTGCGGGATGAGCCGGAAATCGAGGCGCAGCCCGATGATCAGGATGCAGACGACGTTGAGCCTGCCGAGGATGAGGCAAATCACGAAGACACCGAAAGCGAGACCGGCAACCAACCCGAATCCGACATGGGCGAGGAAACCGTCTTGCTCGACAGCTTACCGGCCGAGGATTCGCTGACTCGCGAGCTTCCTGGCCTGGGTTCCGCACCAGCCGTGGATGAGACCATCGCCATGGGCGATATTCCCCTGCCGTCCGTTCCCTCGGCACACGAAGCCGAGGTCCGCCATCGCAAGATGTCTCCCAAGCGCCGCAATCTGATGGTCGCCGGCATCGTGGCCGTCGCGCTCGTCGCCGGCGGTGCAGGCTATGCTGCCTGGAACGGATATCAGCAAGAGCAGGCTGCCGCTGTCGCCGCCAATGCCCACACGATGATGTCAGTGCAGATTGGCGTGCATGCCGCGGGCCTCGACTGTTCCACCGGCTCCAAGATTCCCGTACAGGTGAGCGGTCAGGACGCTGATGGCTCCTCCGTGAGCGAAACGCTCTATGTTGACGAGCACGGCCGCGGCATCAAACTGCTGCCCGGCGATTACACGCTCTCCATCGCTGCCTCCCCCATCGCGGCCGACGGCACCATCTATACCGTCCCGACCACCAAGACGCAGGTCACCGTTAAGAGCGATGGACAGGATTTAAGTGCCCAGGCCACCTTTAAGCTCAAAGTGCCTTCGGCCGACACGGTGACTGACGACCAGATCGATGCCGCCGCCAAGTATGCCGAGGAGGGCGGTGCGAGCTCCGCCGCGGCTGCCAAAGTGCTCCAGCAGGCAGCAACCGCGCGGCGCGACGCCGCCGTCAATGCCGTGAGCGCGCAAAAGGCACAGGCGTCCCGTGATGCTGACGCTCGCCACAAGGCAACCGACCTCTACCAGCTCGATATTCCCGTCGAGTGGTACGGCAAGGTCGCAACTTGGCAAAACGGAAGCACGCTATGCATCTATCTGGGCGACGACGCCAATACGCCGCTCGTGACGCTCGTCGCGGTGCGCGAGGGCGAGAGCTTTACGCCCGATGAAGGCGATACGGTTTTGGGCGCGGCCAATCTAGGCAACGGTTATACCGTCTACGCCAGCGGCCCCGTCTATCCGTACGTGGTGCCCCAGACCATCAACGGACAGACGCAGAACCCCGTGTCAACCTACCCCATGGACACGGCCATTGAGCTTGTCGAGCTTACGACCGGCAACCGCTATACCTATAGCCAGATCAAGAACGTGCTGGTCGGCAAAGACGGCAAGGCCGACGCCGCCGCCAAACTCGAGACCGACTACCTCGCCCAGATTCTCCTGCCGAGCATCAAAGCCCAGGACTAGCCAGCCCGAAGACAGCCGCCCAACACCCACATCCCCAACGCAGTTGCGGTGAAATAGGGACTGTTTTTGCTGGTCAAACCGCAAAACAGTCCCTATTTCACCGCAACTTATTCGTGGCCTTTTGGGTGGTACTTAGCGCCAGGGGTCGGCTTCGAACAGCGGCTCGCGCTCGGGGCGGCGATCGCTGTAGGGATCGTAACCGTCATCGTCCTCGTTCTCGGCGCGGATATAGGGGTCGCGCGGCTTGGGCGCGGGTTTGGGAGAAGCCTTCGGTGCGACCGGCGCGACGGGCGCCGCCTCAGCCGCCGGTGCGTTCGTCTTGTTCTCGTCTTTCATCTGCATAGCTCCTTGCCATGTGCTCATGTTCAACACCATCGATTGTCGCACGAAAAAGGGCGGCGGACCCAATCGGATCCGCCGCCCTTGGCGTTCGGCTCAAAAGGCAGATTTTAAGGCATGGCCCAAAACCTACTCGGCGTCGGGGACCTCGTAGGTGGCCGCCGGCGTGTTGTCGCACACGACGGTAAAGCCGCCGTCCTTGTCGACATCGACCGTCACCTGATCGCCCTCACGCACCGTGCCATCGATGATAGCGGCGGCGATGGCATCCACGACCTCGCGCTGAACCAGACGCTTGAGCGGACGGGCGCCAAAGACCGGGTCCAAGCCGCCCACGGCGAGCATCTGCTTGGCCGCCGGGGTGATGGCAAGCGTCATGCGCTCCTTGGCCAGACGCGCGCGGACGTCGGCGAGCTGGATGTCGACGATCTTCTCGATCTGCGCCATGCCGAGCGGATGGAACACCACGATATCGTCGATACGGTTGAGAAACTCGGGGCGGAAGGTCTGAGCCATGGCCGCGTCGACCTGATGGCGCATCTCCTCCTCGTCCTTGCCGGAAAGCTCAGCGATAGCCTTGGAGCCCACGTTAGACGTCATGATGATAATCGTGTTCTTGAAGGACACCTGACGACCCTGGCCATCGGTCAGACGGCCGTCGTCGAGCACCTGCAACAGCACGTTGAAGACATCAGGATGAGCCTTCTCCATCTCGTCGAGCAAGATTACGGAGTACGGGCGACGGCGCACGGCCTCGGTGAGCTGGCCGCCCTCGTCGTAGCCCACGTATCCCGGGGGCGCACCGATCAGACGCTGGACGCTGAACTTCTCCATGTATTCGGACATGTCGATACGCACGAGCGCGCGCTCGTCATCGAACAGGCACTCGGCCAGCGCCTTGGCGAGCTCGGTCTTGCCCACGCCGGTGGGACCCAGGAAGAAGAAGCTTCCGATGGGCTTGTCCGGATCGGAGAGGCCCGCACGGCTGCGGCGCACAGCTGCGGCGACGGCGGAGACGGCCTCGTCCTGGCCGATGACGCGCTTATGCAGCTCGCCCTCCAAGCCCTTGAGCTTGTCGAGTTCGCCCTGCATCATCTTGGACACGGGCACGCCGGTCCAGGCGCTCACGACCTCGGCGATCTCATCGGAGGTCACCTGTTCGTTGAGGCCCTCGCCGTCCTGCTGCTTTTGCGCCTCGAGCGCGGCCTCGGAATCCTGAATCTGCTGCTGCAGGCCCGGAATCACGGAGTAGCGCAGCTCGGACGCACGACCCAAATCGCCATTGCGCGTCGCGCGCTCCTCTTCGCTCTTGGCCTCGTCGAGCTGCCCCTTGAGCTCTTGCACGTGGTCGATGGCGTTCTTCTGGTTGAGCCAGCCGGCCTTTTGCACGTTAAGCTTTTCCTGGACCTCGGCAATCTCCTGGCGCAGGGCCTCCAGACGCTCCTTGGAGGCGTCATCGGTCTCTTTCATGAGCGCCTGTTCCTCGATCTGCAGCTGGGTGAGCTGACGCGTGGTGGCGTCGATCTCGACCGGCATGCTGTCGAGTTCCATGCGCAGGCGGCTCGCGGCCTCATCGACCAAATCGATGGCCTTGTCGGGCAGGAAGCGGTCGGCGATGTAGCGATCGGAGAGGTCGGCAGCTGCCACGAGCGCGCTATCGGTGATATGCACACCGTGGAAGATCTCGTACTTCTCCTTCAGACCACGTAGGATCGAAATGGTGTCCTCGACGGTAGGCTCGCTCACCATAACGGTCTGGAAACGACGGGCGAGCGCCGCGTCCTTCTCGATGTACTTGCGGTATTCGTCGAGCGTGGTCGCGCCGATCGCGTGCAGGTCGCCACGGGCGAGCGCCGGCTTGAGGATGTTGCCGGCGTCCATGGAGCCCTCGGTGGCACCCGCGCCCACGATGGTGTGGAGCTCATCGATGAACAGGATGACCTTGCCCTCGGACTTTTGCACTTCCTTGAGCACGGCCTTCAAGCGGTCCTCGAACTCGCCGCGGTACTTGGCGCCGGCGACCAGCGCGCTCATGTCGAGCTCGATAAGGTCGCGGTCGCGCAGGGTGCTCGGTACGTCGCCGGCCACGATTCGTTGGGCGATACCTTCGACGATGGCTGTCTTGCCTACGCCCGGCTCGCCAATGAGCACGGGATTGTTCTTGGTGCGGCGGGACAGGACCTGGATGGTACGGCGAATCTCGTCGGTACGACCGATGACCGGGTCGAGCTTGCCGGCACGGGCGAGGTCGCAGATGTTGCGACCGTACTGCTCCAAGGCCTCAAACTGGGTTTTGTCTTCGGCAGACGTCACGCGGTCATCGCCGCGCAGCTCCTCGTAGACCTGCTCGATGCGCTCCTTGGTGACGCCGGCATCGCGCAGCACGCGGCCCGCCTCGCCCTTGTCCTCGGCAAGTGCCATCAGCAGATGCTCGGTCACCACAAAGCTGTCGCCCATCTTGGTGGCCTTCTTCTCGGCCTTCTCGATGACGCGGACGAGCTCGTTGGACAGGCCCATCTGCTGACCCTCGCCCGAAACCTTGGGCGCATGGTCGATGGCATCCTGCGTGGAGCGTGCGAGCTGAGCCGGGTCGGCACCGATGCGCTCGATAATCACGGAGATATTGCGCTCACCGGCACCGAGCAGGGCAGACAGCAGGTGAATCGGCTCCACCGCGCCGGCCTGCGCGTCGGCAGCCGTGCTCATGGCGGTCTGCAGTGCCTCGCGCGACGTCATTGCTAGCTTATCGATTCTCATGGAATCACCTCTCTTGGGGCGGCCGCCCTACGGGGCGGCTTCACGTTGTTCGAGAAGTATTGTTGCCAGCTTTGTGCGATCTTATACACAAATCTAAGTCTCTATATATAAGATTTTCTGAGTGATTAAGAGATAGGGGTAAAGATGTCGGCCCGCCGCCGCACAGGTGCGCTACCGTCTCAATCTGTAACATCTATCGACCGTTTCTGGCTCCAGATGTTACAGATCGAGACGAATTGTTCAGCGGCACCCGTTTGTCTCAATCTGTAACATCTACTCGGCAAATAGAGCTCTATCTGTTACAAATCGAGACGAACAGAAGACACCCGAATCGAAAATCTAAATCTGTAACACCAGGCCCACTTTTAGCGGCCAAGATGTTACAAGTCGAGACAAACCGAGAACCACCACAAAGGTGCCTGTCCCCTTTGTGGTGATCCAGAGAAGAATCAGCCCCGATTAAAAGAGGCGGCATCAAGCCCAGTCTACGTTTGGCGATCCCAAAACCCAACGAGAACGCAGCGATGGAATCGAGAACCGACAATAGCCCGTTCGCACAGATAGAGGCGGAGATTCAAGGTCAGAGCCCGGCTTAAACGGCTTAGCTATCGCACGCCACAATGTTCTCGTCGTCCTCCCTATCGTATTTATAGTGCTTATAGTGAAAATAGCGAGTTTAGTGAGAATAGTATCGCTCAAGACTCGTGGACTCAATTATTGACCTCCCGCCCAGAATGAGTGGGGCAATTATTTCTATTAGAGGTCAAATCGAAGCCCAATAGGGCCTTTTAGCCCTCTCATTCCGGGCGGTCGCTTTCTTTTGAATATTGTCGTAAGCTTGTATCATTTATCTTAATGATTGCATATTGCATGAGAGGTGCCCCACCGTGAAACGCTCCACCTATATCGGCCTGCTCGTCTTAGCGTTTGCAATTACCGCAGTCGGCGTGGGCATTATCTATCTCGCATTTCTCCCTGCCTCGGCAACGCAGGCGGCGGTTGAAACCGTAAGCTACCCCATCGAAATCCTCACCGATATCGTCAAACCCGATTCAATCACCGTCGATTTCGACGATACGCCCGCAGCGCTTGGGGTCAGTAACTATCCCCGAATCGAACTTGGAGCCACGCGCTATACCCAAGATGAGCAGCTTATCGGCAAGGCAACCAGTTTACTCAAAGGCAAGACGTTTAAGCGATGGTACGGCGCCGCAATATATCGAGCCAAGAAAGGCCAAATGAATGGCGGGTATTATTCGACCCTTGAACTCGATGCGGCAAACGGGAGCAGACTGTGCAACGTTTCATACGACCCCGGCTACGTGGACAACGAAGGGCCGGGAGTCTATATCTCGGATGGCAACGTGATCTACGTCATGGAAGGCGACCAGACGGCAGTCGTCGATTTTATGGATCGGTGTACCGAGGATGCCTACGAACAAACTTGCGAGCCCGATCCACAGACAGCGCGCGACAGTGGCTCAGCACGCACTTGGCTATTTGACGATGAAATAACCTGGGCCCCATCGAAATAAGGACCCGCCAGGCAGGCACCTTTGTGGTGGTTTCGGTTCCGATGTTCCACTGTCTCGATCTGTAACATCTAGCGGCCCTTTTCAATCCTAGATGTTACAGATCGAGATGAAATGATCGGCGGCGATTGTTTGTCTCAATCTGTAACAGCCGCTCGTCAAATAGGGGCCCAGATGTTACAGGTCGAGACAAACGGAACCACCGCAAAGGCACCTACCCCTTCATGGTGGTTTTCGACAAAAGAAGCCGCCCCGATAAGGCTTATAGGACAAAATGTGTGTCCCGATAGAACACCCGTTTCCATCCATTAATC